>DASYGQ010000031.1:0-22895 GCA_035999585.1 Bacteroidia bacterium
CATTACAGATGCAGGAGGGTGTGTAACACAGGAGGTGATCAAAATAGCCCAGGCCCCCGTGATATCTGTCTCTCTTAGTTCAAACAATGGTACATGCCTTCAACCAGGCGGCTCTGTTACCGCTGCGGTAACGGGTGGCGATGGTTCCTATACTTACAGCTGGAGCCCTGCAGGGGGAAGTTCTTCAACTGCTTCAGGCCTGGCTGCAGGAACTTATACGCTTCACATTACCGACAGCGGAGGATGCACATCTTCTGCTGTCGCCACTATTTCTCTGCCTGCAGGGGTTACAGAAACAATGTCGGTGGTAAATACAGCCTGTTCAGGATCACCCAACGGGAGCGCAGCCGTTAATCCAACAGGTGGTACCCCTCCTTTTACATATAGCTGGAACCCGGGTGGCCAATCGACTCCTTCTTTATCCAATCTGAATTCAGGAGTATATTATGTATTTATTACCGATGCAAACGGTTGCACCTCGAAGGATTCGGCTGTTGTAGTGAAGCCTCCGGCTGTTTTTGTGAGCACGGGAAATGTGACCAATACCAGTTGTGCCCTCAGCAACGGAAAGGCGAGTGTATCGGCCAGTGGTGGTACCGCTCCTTTTTCATACAGCTGGAGCCCATCCGCTGGAAACAGCTCCGCTGCTCAGAATCTTCCAGCCGGAACGTATACTGTCACGGTCACCGATGCCAATCATTGCATTGCTTCTGACACCATTCAGATTCAAAGCAGTGCTCCGCCTGCGCCTGCAAGCTTTGCCGATTCCACCGTAAAAGCATGTGCCAATACCTGTATCGCATTCCATAAGACATCTTCACAGCCGTCCTGTCTCTGGAATTTCGGGGATAGCGGTACCGACTCGATTTCAGATCCGACTCATTGTTATACGAAGCCTGGAATATACACCGTTCATCTGACCACAACCGATCTGAACGGATGCACTTCTTCCGTCACACACAATGGGATGGTTACTATTTATCCGGTACCTCATGCTGCATTTTCGACTTCTCCGTCTTTGATTATGGAGAATACCGACATTCAGTTTACCGATCACAGTTCTTCCGCTTCTTCGTGGACCTGGGCTTTTGGCGATACGGCACATTCAACCTCTAATTCTCCCGACCCATTATTTGTATATCAGGATACGGGGACCTATGTCGTGACACTGTATGTGACAAATGCAGATGGCTGTAAAGATTCAATTTCCAGAACTGTTATTGTGGAAGGTAATTTCTCGTGTTATGTGCCCAATGCTTTTACTCCCAATGGCGATGGGGTAAACGATATTTTTTTACCGGTTGTCCTGAATGCAGAACCCGGGACTTATATACTTGATATTTTTGACCGCTGGGGTAATCTTATTTTTGAGACTTCAGATCCTGTTCAGGGGTGGGATGGCCGTGCAAATAACGGGCTATTGCCTGCGCAGGTTGATACCTATGTATGGAAAATATTCTGCAGAGACAGAACAAGTCACCGGTATAACTACAAAGGTGTTGTTAATATTATCCGCTAAAGGCCTTTTCCTATTCCGGATTACTGCCGGATCTCATACAAATATGCCGCCTCCGCTTCTCCTTCCTGATGCACAAGAATAACCTTTGCCGGATACTTCTGCATCAAAGGCTGGATCATATTGTGAAGCGTGTTGATGACATTTCCGGTGTTGCGCTGCGGATCCATCCGGATGCTTGCAATAAGCATGTGAGTTACCTTTTCTTTCCTGAAAATAGCCAACAGGGTATCGGGGTTCGACTGTTTGGTCGCAGTATCATAGGCAAGGACCTTATATACCGGAAAGAATTTTTTTCCTTTACCGTAAATAAATGACATGGGAGCCTTTCTGCTTGCCACGTAAGTGTTTTCGGGAAGACTGTCGGCACACCAGCGGCTCATTTTTAAGAAGTTAACCCAGTCGGGAGTAAAGCCATAATACATATCACCGCGCAGGTTTTTGCTGAGCACAGGAATATTTTTAGCACTTTGCTTCGATGTCGTCCCCAACAAAGAAAATCCGAGGAGAAGAATAAGGGCCACATACAGGTTCTGAGAAAAATCACCCTTTTTAACGAGAGCATAGATGCCATAAAAAAGCACCATCAGCAAAAACGGCATCTGGAGTATAATCATACGCGGTTGATCCCACCTTGCCTGCAATACGATGAAGGTTCCTGCGGTGATTGAAAGTGTATACAGCGCAGCAAAAAGCAGGAATTTATTTTTCGAGCGGATAATAGCGATGAGACCAACCACCAGCAATAGTGCTACAAGAAAGGCAAGGCCAGAATATAATTCAGTACTCTCGGGATCCCTCAGGCCAAGGATCTGAAAAAAACGTTTCGATAAATAAATATTGCAGTTGTCGAAGAACCGTCCAACAAAGCCCATGACATCATCGGTTCCTTTCGATGCATCATAGGGGTCTTTCAGAAGCAAAATCCCGCCCTGGGATTTGTATTGAGCAAAGTTCCCCCAGATGGCAGTCTTTAATCCTTCAAAGGATAATTTTACAACAAGGAACGAGCCCAATGCATAACCTGCGTTTTTCCATTGCTTCTGGACAAGAAAATAAAGCGGCAGAACCGGCACCATACAAACGGCAATGTTTTTGGCAAAAGTCAGCAAGAAAGAAAGAATCCCAAAAGCCAGCCATAATTTCCAGGTAGATGCAAAGGTGTTTGAACCTTCTTCCAGGCGATCATGTAACCTGACAAAAACGTAAAAAAATAAACTTTGCCAAAACATGTAAAAGGCTTCGTTGTTTGTCTGGCTGGCGAAATACTGAAGAGTTGCATTCACCGCAATGAAAAAGAGGACAGGGAAAAGAATCAGGTAAGGAATCCTTTTGTTAAACGCTTTGTAGAAAAAGTAAAGCGCAAAGAAATGCATGGGTAATGAGAGTGCTTTGAGCAGAAGGAGATTAATGCCGAATATTTTAATCGGGAGGCTCAGAAACATCGGATAAAACGGAGCATTGAAATTGAAGTAGTAGTGAAAAAAGTTTTTTGAATACTCCCAGCCGGCCTGAATATAAGTAGAGTCGTCGCCCCCTTCACTGAGTCTTGCGCTGAATAATAACAATGAAACAAGAATGCATAAGAAGCACAGAATACCGAAAACAGTCTGGTGATTACGGGAAAGAGATGCTTCCATCCGGTCAAAAAGAGAGGCTGGTGCAGATTTCAGACTGGGCCGGGGGCTCTTCTCGGGTGTTTTTGATTTTTTACTCATTTCTATTTCTTACGATGGAAACAAAAATAATAAAATTACAATAGCTGGAGTGCTCCGCGCAAAGCACATCCCCTTTCAAGGCATAAACAAACAAGAGTTGGCAATGCAAAATTTATTGTGGCAGCGCAATCACATCTATCGTACCATTCACCGGAATGAATTTCCGGAAATTCCCGGCATTGATCTCTTTTCCGCTGGTGGATTCCAGGAGCTTGTAATTCAGAGAATTGAAGTAGGCATCAAAAAACGAATAGTCAATGTGGTTTTCGGCTAAAACATAAAGCCCGATTTCAAAAATAACCAGAGGACGGAAACGTTTCAAGATTTCTTTCGCCCCGTTCAGTACTTCATATTCATGCCCATCGACATCAATCTTAATGAAATCCAACCGGGTCAGATTGTTTTCTTTGCAGAAATCATCCAGTGTGACTGATCCTACACCTTCTGCTGATTTGGCAGCGCCGAGGTGAACAGGATGCATATCGTCTGACTTGTTGCCATCCACTTTCCAACTGGAAAATGCTTTGATATTGGGTGATTTGCTTGTTTCTGCAGAAACAAATGAATTGACCGGATGAATGATTTTTGCAAGCTCCGGATTCAGCTCCAGATTCCTTCTGAATTTGGCCAGGGCATAGTGTGTAGGTTCAAAGGCATAGACACATCCTTTGGGCGCCACCAGCGCAAACTGAAGAGACATTAGTCCGAAATTGGCTCCCACATCAATAATGACAGCGTCGGCAGGAAGTTTCATGTAAGGGTTGTGGGTCACGTGCTTCTGAAAGTTTCCGAAAAGAAAAAGGGAGAGATCAATGCCTTCCGACAGATCAACCTCATACCGGATGCCGCCCCGCTCAATAACCCTTGGCTTATTCCCGTAAAAAAGTGCTGTAATCCGATAAAGTACCTTGGCAATGGAAATTTTTATCTTCGTCAGAGGAAGCGTTTTCAGGAAGGAAGAATGTTCGTTTGCCATGTAGTTTATGTATCCGGCGAAAGTAAGGAATTCTTTTCTAATTTGCCCGGAGCCTTTATGCAAATAGGAGCACCCGGCCTGCCTTCCAGGCCAGGAAACAAGATATAAGCGCATGTTTTAGGGCCCGTTCTGCTATTTTTTGATAATTTCGTACCTCCAAAATTCAGGCCTTGAATAAAACTCCAAACGGTAAAGTCGCATACTTCGATAAAATTGCGCAGTCGCAAAAAGGTTCGAGGAAAATAAGCCGGTATTACTGGGATGACATCACCGGTTTCTGTAATTATTTTTCGCACGAAGATATCTCTGTGCTTGAAGTCGGCTGCGGAACGGGAGACCTGCTTCAGGGTATCAGCGCCAAACGCAAAGTAGGTATCGACTTCAGTCCCTCCATGATTGAAGTAGCCAAAGCGAAGCATCCCGGGATCGAATTCCAGGTCATGGCAGCAGAGGAAATTCAGTTCAGCGAAAAGTTTGACCTTGTCATCCTCAGCAACCTCATTGGTTATCTCGACGATGTACAACACGTGCTCGAGGAAATCCGGAAGGTATGTCATGAGAACACCAAAATCATTATCACCTATTACAATTATCTCTGGGAGCCGCTGCTGAAATTTGCAGAAAGCATTGGGCTGAAAAAGAAATCGCCCAAGCAGAACTGGCTTACCTTGCAGGATATCAATAATCTTCTGTATGTCTCCGGCTTTGATGTGTACCGCAATGCCAAGCGCATGATTTTCCCGTTCTATATCCCGCTTGTTTCGGGTTTCCTCAATCGTTTCGTCGCCAAATTTCCTTTCTTCCGGTTCTTTTCACTGAATAATTATACGTTCGCGAAACCCTTGCAGGTATTGGAGGAAAAGGATTACAGCGATAAATATTCCGTCACCATCGTTATCCCCGCACGGAATGAAAGCGGCAATATCGAAAATGCCATCACCCGTCTTCCCAAATTCGGAAAGCACCAGGAAATCATTTTCATTGAAGGAAATTCGACCGACGATACATGGCCAAAGATTGAAGAGATACAAAAGAAATATTCGGCAACGCATGATATCAAAACAGGCCGGCAAAAAGCAAAAGGAAAAGCGGATGCCGTGCGTGAAGGATATGCCATGGCTACCGGTGATATCCTCATGATCCTTGATGCCGACCTCACCGTTCCGCCCGAAGATCTGCCGAAATTTTACAATGCCATCGCCAGCGGCAAAGGGGATTTTATCAATGGCTCTCGCCTGGTTTACCCCATGGAAAAAGAAGCCATGCGCTTTCTTAATCTGCTTGGCAACCGCTTCTTCAGCTGGGCCTTTACCTGGCTGCTTGAGCAACGTTTTAAGGATACGCTCTGCGGGACGAAAGTCATTTTCAGAACGGATTATTACAAGCTCGTCAAAAACAAAAAATATTTCGGCGATTTCGATCCTTTCGGCGACTTCGACCTGATTTTCGGTGCCCACAAACTGAACCTGAAGATTGTGGAAATACCTATCCGTTACCGGGAACGCACCTACGGATCGACCAATATTTCCAGGTTCAAGCATGGCCTAATCCTGCTGCGTATGTGCGCTTTCGCTTCGCGTAAAATTAAATTCATCTGATCCTATGTTTGAGAATAAAGCCACCACCGAATTGAGTTCACTGGGTGAATTCGGATTGATAAAACATCTGACCCAAAACATCATTCTCCAAAACGAAAGCACTGTGAAGGGAGTGGGGGATGATGCAGCCGTGATTGACAATGCCGGACTGATGACCGTTGTTTCCACCGATATGCTCGTGGAAGGTGTTCACTTCGATCTTGGCTATGTGCCGCTCAAACATCTTGGCTACAAAGCCGTGATGGTGAACCTTTCCGATATTTTTGCCATGAATGCCTGGCCGCGCCAGATCACCGTTTCTCTTGCCCTCAGCTCCAAATTTCCGCTTGAAGCGGTGGAAGAGCTTTATCAGGGTATGCTGAAAGCCTGTGCCAAATGGAAAATAGATCTCGTTGGGGGAGATACCACATCTTCGCGTTCCGGCCTGGTGATCTCCATCACGGCCATCGGTACAGCTGAAAAGAATGATCTTGTTTACAGAAACACCGCCAAAGAAAAAGACCTGCTCTGCGTGACAGGTGATCTGGGAGGTGCATACGCCGGTCTGTTACTGCTCGAAAGAGAAAAAGAAATTTACAAGACAAATCCGGGTATTCAACCCGACCTCGACGGCAATGACTATATCCTCGAACGTCAGCTCAAACCCGAAGCACGGGGCGATATGATTGAGATGTTCAAGGAGATGGGGCTGAAGCCCACTGCGATGATTGATATTTCCGATGGACTGGCTTCTGAGGTGCTTCATATCTGCGAGCAATCCGGTGTGGGTTGCAACCTCTACGAAGAAAAGCTGCCCATTGACCCGATGACCTTTGAACGTGCACGCTCTTTTAATCTCGACCCTACTACCTGTGTGCTTAACGGAGGGGAAGATTATGAACTGCTGTTTACCATTTCCATGGACGATTACGAAAAGGTGAAAGGAAACCCGCATATCACCGTGATCGGACACATGACCGACCAGAATTCAGGTTCAAACCTTATCATCCGTGATGGGTCCGTTTACCCGATCCGGGCACAAGGCTGGGATGCTTTTCTGAAAAGGAAAGAAGACGGCAGCTCCGCTCAACAATCAACCTCCCCCAAGGAATAGGGCTTGCACGATCATTTCCTTATCTTTGAGTGTAAACCCTTTTGTGTAAACCCGGTTCCGATCCATGCACACCGATTGCCGTAAAGCACTCTTGTTAATAGCAGGATCAATCCTTTCCTGCCTGAGTTTGTTCGCTCAAAGCTATAATTTCAGAAACTATTCGGTGGAGGAAGGCCTTCCTTTCATTGGTGTGAGCGCCATCTGTCAGGATATCCATGGAAACCTGTGGATCGGCGGTTACGGAGGCCTCAGCTGCTTCAACGGAAAAACATTCACCAATTACTCGCCCCAGAACGGACTTGCCAACCATCGTGTGTTAAGCATCACGGCCGACAGCTCAGAACATATTTGGGTGGGAACGCAGACCGGCCTCAGCGAGCTCAGCAAGAATCACTTCCGAAATTATACTGTCAAGGAAGGTCTGCCCGATGATCAGATCAATTGCCTGCTGACCGATTCCCGTAAGCGTATCTGGATCGGAACGGCTAATGGGCTTTGTTCATACGATGGAGAAAAGATTACAAATATCTCCCATCTGCTCGATGCTGCCGATCGCAATGTTCAGGCTTTGTACGAGGACTCCCGTCATGATATCTGGGTTGGAACCGATAAGGGCATTGTGGTGACAGGTTCTAACGGTAAAGCCGATCTCGTTCTTAATACAAACAATGGCCTGATCAATAACCGTGTCAATGCCATTCTGCAGGACAGGAAGGGTAATTACTGGATTGGAACCGACAAAGGCGTGACCTGCCTTGACAAGAACCGCAAAAGCACCATAAGCACGACCGCGCTCAATGGAATCAATGTTATATCCATACTGGAAGATCTGCATGGCAATATATGGATCAGCACCGAACTGGGATTGTGGAAATTCAACGGCACAGAGTTTAAAAGCATCAGCCTGGGTCATGACCTCAATGCAAACAAAACAAGCTGTCTGTTTCTTGATTATGAGAAAAATATCTGGATAGGTACGTATGCCGGTCTGTTCCGCTACCGTTCAGCCGACTTTGTAAGCTACGGACAAAGTGAAGGGATCAGTACTCCCTTTATTCATCAGATTTGGAAAGACAGAAACGGAAACCTCTGGGTATCCACTTTCGGTGGAGGAATCAGCATACTGAAATACGGAGTTTTCTACAATTACTCTGTTGCAGACGGTCTGCCAAGCAATGCAGTCACCTCCGTGATCCAGGCCAGTGACGGAAGCATGTGGGTGGGAACAGATAAAGGGTTCTGTGTCTGTCCGCCCGTTTCAAACCCGGCTCAACGATTCCGCTTTACCAGGCCACCTATGAAAGGGTTTGTGAAGGCAGATACGGTAAACGCTTTATTTCAGGACAGCAAAGGTGTGATCTGGATCGGAGGGAACAATGGCATCGGAAAATACAGCAACGGAATTTATACATGGATCCCCTTACCGGCGCCTTCATTTTTCAGTGTTTATTATTTCATGGAAGACCAGCGCGGAGATTTATGGATAGGCACCTATCTGGGTGGCCTGTTCCGCTACGACGGGAAAACATTTACATCTGTGAATCGCGAGCTCGGGTTGAAAAGTGAATCGTTCCTGGCCATGACACAGGACAAGGAAGGTGTGTATTACCTGGGTTCGCTGGATGGTGTGTTTGTTTATAATCCTTCCGTAAAAGATGGTTCAGCAAAGAGAGTGGTTCAGATATCAGAAGCACAGGGCCTGAATTCGGATCTCGTTTACCTGATGGAATTTGCTGACAAGGAAAAAACACTGTGGGTGGGCACCAACCAGGGCTTGAATAAAATAAACCTTGATCTTTTTAAAAGAACCGGAACGACGCACATTATCACTTACGGAAAAGAAGAAGGCTTTACAGGTGTGGAATGTAACGGAAGTGCCGTTTGTTCCGACCACAGCGGTTCCATCTGGTTTGGAACCGTCAACGGCCTGATCCATTACAACCCCAAAGAATATATTCCCAATAAGGCCCCTGCAAAAATCAGTATGACACGGATGCGCCTCTTTTATTCCGACACGCTGCTTGCTGCCAACTCGGTCATGGCTTACGATGAGAACAATATTTCTTTTGAATACATCGGCATCTGCCTCACGAATCCCGATAAGGTGAGATACAAAGTCAGGCTCTATGGTTTTGACAAGGAATGGTCACCCGTAACCAGCAATACCGTGGCAACCTATTCCAACCTGCCACCGGGTCATTACTCATTTCAGGTGCTTAGCTGCAACAATGAAGGTATCTGGGGAGCAGCTCCTTCGGTTTTCAGTTTTTCAATCAATGCGCCTTTTTGGAAGCGCTGGTGGTTTTCCATGATCCTGAGCATCGTACTGGTTCTGATGACAGTGTCCTATTTCCGCATACGCATCAATACCATCCGGAAAGACGAGAGCCTCAAAGTGCGTATGGCTACAAATGAACTCAAAGCCCTGCGTTCCCAGATGAATCCCCATTTTATTTTCAACTCGCTGAATTCCATCCAGCATTTCATCATGAACAGCGATGAAAACTCAGCTGCCAAATACCTGAATACGTTCGCAAAGCTGATCCGTACCATTTTAAATAATTCAGAAAAACCGACTGTGAGCCTGCGTGAAGAAATTGACTCTTTGCGACTGTACCTTGAGCTGGAATCGCTTCGCTTTGAAAATAAGTTTGAATATGAAATCTTGCTCGACCCTGCGCTCGACATGGATTATCAGGAGGTACCCACCATGCTGATACAGCCCTTTGCTGAGAATGCTATTATTCATGGTCTTCTCCCCAAAAAAGGTCCTGGCAAGCTGAGTATTCAAATACAGCAAAAAGGGAATTTTACATTGTGTTCGATCACCGATAATGGGATAGGGCGGGGAAGAGCGATGGAGCTGAAAGAGAAATCAATCCGAAAAACACATAAGTCATTCGGCCTCAAAATCACCCAAGACCGGCTGGAGCTGCTTAACTTTCTCCATAAATCGAGTTTGAATATACAAACAACGGATCTGTTCGACGAGCAGGGACAGCCTGCCGGAACCAGGGTGGAAATATATATTCCGGTATCCTGAGGTAGGATGAGATATTAAATTCTGTTAGATTTGACTATTCAAAGGCTTTTGACCAAAGGAAGTGCGCCTGTTCGCCCCAGGAATAAATCAAAAATATGATCAACGCCATTATCATTGAAGACGAGAAAAAAAGCAGGGAGCTGCTCGAAAAGCTGATTGAGAAAGGCTGCCCTGAAGTAACTGTGATTGGTACGGCGGATTCTGTGGAGACAGGCGTGGAACTTATCCGGAGGCAGAAACCCAGGCTTATTTTTCTTGATATTGAGATGCCTGACGGGTCGGGGTTTGATGTGCTGAAGGCAGTTCCGGAAATCCCTTTCGAGGTCATTTTCACCACCGCATCCGACCGTTATGCCATCAATGCCATCAAATACAGCGCGCTGGATTACCTGCTTAAGCCCATTGATATCGAAGAGCTCAAAGCAGCCGTGAAAAAAATAGCCGGCAAAGACGACAGTCTTTCCAGCATGGAAAATCTGAAATTCCTCATCCAGAATTTCCGGAAAAGCGACGAGCAATATTCCCGGATCACCCTGCCCACCGGCAATGCTTATGAGATTGTAAATGTCAAGGATATTATCCGCTGCGAAGCGGAAGGGAATTACACCAGCTTTTTCCTGACTGATAAACGGAAAATGGTAGTTACACTGGGACTGAAACATTACGAAGACCTTCTTCCTCCCAATGATTTTTTCCGGATACATAACCATCATCTGGTGAATGTTAACCATGTGACCCGGGTTCTGAAGGAGGATGGCGGATATGCGATCATGAGCGACGGATCCAAGATTGAGATCTCACGCCGGAAGAAGGAAAGCTTTATCAGCCGGATACATAACTTATAGATTTTCAGTCATTTCGCCTTAAGATTGCCTTCTGCCTGGTCTTCCCCTGACCAGATAAATGCCAATTCCTGCCATCTGTTAAAAAACACCCGCCAGCTACACAATACCAGTTTCGGATTGCCTCCCAATGTTTTAATATTGATACAGATTAACAATTGATTTAATGAGATACAGTAAGAGACCGGCCGGAAGGATGATTCCGGGAGCCGGAAACTCGGAAAGTATCACAGATAACCGGCCTGGCTGCATTATGGGGATGGTGTAGTTCAGGCCGGAACATCTGATTCAAAGAAATTCGTTCATCGGGACATAAAGACAATACGATGGAGTACTGACCGGCCGGCATTATGGGGATGGTGCCGTCCGGTCGGGAAACGTCATCCTAAGCTAAGCCGCAAGAGGTGGAAGCAAACAAATTGATTTTTGATTTCATTGAAAGACAAACATACCCGGCGCTCAGTTCCTGCCGTTAGCAAGAGTTTTGTGATCCTGTCCGTTTTTATGGCTATGCTTGTTATTGCCTTCGTTTTATTTGCCGTGTTCAATTGGATTTTATGAATTTCAAACAAAAGCCTCCGGTCAGTTGACCGGAGGCTTTTTGTTTGCTTTGAAAAGCTTCAGCTTTTCCGGAAACATTTCCTGGCAAATTTCAGAAGCGCATCCTGCGCCAGTTTCTTTTCCTCAATAAAGCCCATGTGTCCGGAGTTTTCAAGCAGGAGCACAGTTGAATTTTTAACAAGTTCAGCCTGTTTCAGGACTGATCCAAATGGAATGATCCTGTCCTTTTTGCCTGCAATGAACAGCACCGGAAATTTGCCGTACTGCAGCACCCAATCGCGCTTGGCTCTTTCTTTCATGCCTTCCAGTGCATTGATGATGCCCTGGCGGGAAATACCCATGGCCATGTGCTTTAATTCGCGTATATCTTCTTTGAACAGAGTCACATTTTCGGGTGCGAACAGCGAGGTGACAACTTCATTGATGTAATGCTTCGTGTCTCTTTTGACCAGCTCTATGACCCTTTCCCGGTCTTTTTTTTTCTCCGGTGTTTCCGAAAGGGCCGTTGAATGAAAGAGACATAAGCCGGTGACCTGTTCGCCGAATAGTTCGGCAAAGGCGAGGGCGGCATAGCCACCCATTGAGTGCCCGGCAATCAGATATCTGCGGAGTGAGAGCGATTGCATCACAGCTTTCACGCTTTGTGCCATCAGCTCCATGGTATGGACATAGCCGATACAGGGACTTTCACCATGACCCGGTAAGTCAATGGCAATGATGCGGAAATGCCTCGCCAGCTTTACAGCGAATTCATCCCAGACCTCCAGCGTTTCGGGAAAGCCATGCAGGAGCACGATGACACGCCCCTTGCCGGTGTCCGAAAAACGAATGCGTGTCTGCCTGAATTCAGCATATCGGATCATGGGAGCCTCAGTAGTGAGTAGGTATTTGTGTCGAAGCGATTTATTGTAAAAAAGAACGAAAAAATCGCATAACTAATTAAGGATTTATTCGCCGGGCGCGCTGGGGAGTCTCCGCCTGAGGCGGACGAACCTCCGGAGGGGTTTGATACTCCTATAGGGACGATGCTCTTCAATTCCCTCCGGAGGTTGGTCTGTGTGGGGTCTTTTTTGGTTACTTTTTGGACAAGCAAAAAGTAACAGGAAAAAATTCCTTTGAACGTATCGGGCTTACATGAAGAATATAAATCTCTTAGCATGGATACAAATCTAATGACGGTAAAGAAAGGTGTGCTGCCTTCTTTATTTGGAATGCATGAGGGATTCGATCTCGTCAGCCTCAATCGGAATGTTCTTCATCAGATCCTGCGGCCCTTTTTTGGTGATCAGGATATTGTTCTCAAGCCGTATGCCCAGATTTTCAGCAGGAATGTAAATCCCCGGCTCGCAGGTGAACACATTCCCTTCTTCAAAAGGTTTGTTCCAGTTGCCCACATCATGTACATCAAGCCCCAGAAAATGGGAGGTGCCATGCATGAAATATTTTTTGTACAGCGGAAAAGCGGGATCCTGTTTTTTGATATCGCTCATTCGCAGCAATTTCAACTTCACCAGTTCCTCTTCCATCATCTGGCCAACGGCAGTATTGTAAGCCCCGATCTTCATGCCGGGCTTCAGCATGGCTGTGGCGCCTTTCATCACACGTAGCACCGCATTGTAAACCGCTTTTTGTCTTTTGCTGAATTTGCCGCTGACGGGCAGGCAGCGGGTCATGTCGGATGCGTAATTGCCGTATTCGGCTGCCACATCCAGCAGGATAATATCTCCGGCCTTGCACTGTTTGTTGTTTTCAACGTAGTGCAGCACACAGCTGCTGGCGCCGGAGGCCACAATAGGGCCATAGGCAAAGCCGCGTGAGCGGTTGCGCAGGAATTCATGCATGAGCTCGGCTTCAATTTCGTATTCCCACACACCAGGTTTCACAAAAGAGAGCAGTCTGCGGAATCCTTTTTCAGTGATGTTGCAGGCATTCTGCATCAGCTCCACCTCTTTCGCTGATTTGACGGCACGCAGTTCATGCATGATGGGGGCTGAACGCTGATAAGTATGAAGCGGGTATTTCGAAATGCAGTGTTTTACAAAACGGGCTTCCCTGGTTTCAACAACCACAGAGGCACGGGTATGTTCGTTGGTATCGAGGTAAACGTTTTCGCACTCGCCCATCAGGATATTGAAAATGTTATCGAACATCGAAAGCCAGTAAATGGTTTGTACCCCTGATGTTTCGGTTGCTTCTTTCTTGGTGTATTTATGCCCTTCCCAGATGGCGATATGTTCGTTGGTTTCTGTCAGGAAGAGAATCTCGCGGTGGGCGGGGTTTTTAGCCTCGGGATAAATAAGCAAAATGCTTTCTTCCTGATCAATGCCCGACAGGTAGAAAAGATCCGCATTCTGGATGAAGGGCAGTGTGCCGTCGGCACTGGTTGGCAGGATATCGCTGGAGTTAAAAACGGCCAGTGAGTTAGGCTTCAGTTTGCGGGCAAAACGTTTTCTGTTTTCAATGAACAGGGTATTGGAAATGGGCAGGTATTTCATGGACTATGGGTTTACGATCAAAAGTACGAATTCAAATGGTTTTTCGGTTTTTCTTGTGATGAATGGTAAAGGAGAGTCCTCAGGGGGAGATGAGGGTAAATCATCTGGAATCAGGAAACATTGACATAGTTTCCAGGTTAGGAAAGGCTGTTTCTTTATAGCCCGCGGATTCTCTTGATTTGTTATGAAAAAAAATGACCTTGTAAATCATAATAATCATGAGAATCCGCGGTCCATCAGGAAGCATTTTCGTCTTTTTCCCATCATCATACCCCTCTTTACAACTCTTTTTCAAAATTCTCCCGATTTACTTGATAGAAATCGCTCAAGATGATACATTTGTGCGGCCGGATTTGTCAGTTTCATCAAGACAACCCTTCCTGAACCCAATCGACGAAAAACACAAATCATTCATTTCATTATGAGTAACAATTCACCCAGCTTCCTGCAGTCATCCCTCGGTAAAAAGTTCCTGATGGGAATCACAGGTCTCTTTCTCATCATCTTTCTCATTGTGCACTGCGCCATCAATGCCTGCATCTTCTTCAACGATGGCGGCGTCACCTTTAACGCTGCAGCTGAATTCATGGGCACCAATATCCTTATCCGCACCATGGAGATCGTTCTCTTTGTGGGTATCATCGTCCACATCGTTCAGGCCCTCGTGCTCACCCTTCAGAACAACAAGGCCCGCCCGGTGAAATATGCCGTCAATAACGGACAAGCCAACAGCAAATGGTATTCCCGCTGGATGGGACTGCTCGGCACACTGATCCTTATGTTCCTCATCGTTCACCTGAACCATTTTTGGATGAAGACCCGCTTCACCGGTCTCGACCACAAAACACTTTTTGAGCAGATGCAGGATGTGTTCAGCCAGCTCTGGGTGGTTATCCTGTATACCCTCAGCATGATTTCCCTGGCCTATCACCTCATGCATGGCTTTGCCTCGGCATTCCAGACCATGGGCTGGAACCACCCGAACTATGCACCACTCATCCTAAAAACGGGCCTTGTGTTCTCAATCGTGGTGCCGCTCATCTTCGCACTCATGCCGATAGCCATGTATTTCAAATGGGTTCATTAAAATCAGATCTTCCGAATCATAGCAAACCAGATATGTCAAAAATAGAATCAAAGATACCCGAGGGAAAACTCGAAGAGAAATGGTCGAAATTCAAATCCTCCGTACCTCTTGTAAACCCTACCAACAAAAGAAGCCTGGAAGTGATTGTCGTAGGATCCGGTCTGGCCGGCGCCTCTGCCGCCTCCTCACTGGCCGAGCTGGGCTATAAAGTGAAATGCTTTTGTTTCCAGGACTCTCCGCGCCGTGCACACAGCATCGCGGCTCAGGGCGGGATCAACGCAGCCAAGAACTATCAGAACGATGGTGACAGCACCTTCCGCCTGTTTTATGACACGGTGAAAGGGGGCGATTACCGTTCCCGCGAAGCCAATGTGTACCGTCTTGCCGAAGTCAGCGCCAATATCATCGACCAGTGTGTGGCACAGGGTGTTCCCCTGGCCCGCGAATACGGCGGAATGCTCAGCAACCGCTCTTTCGGCGGAACACAGGTTCAGAGAACATTTTATGCTGCCGGTCAAACCGGACAGCAATTGCTGCTGGGTGCCTACAGCGCCCTGGAGCGTCAGATCGGATTGGGTAATGTAACCATGCATGCCCGCCACGAGATGCTCGAGATCGTTATGATCGATGGCAAGGCACGCGGTATTATTGCACGTGACCTGGTAAGCGGAAAGCTCGAGAGACATTTCGGTCATGCCGTTCTCATCTGCTCCGGCGGTTACGGAAACGTATTCTACCTCTCCACCAATGCCATGGGCAGCAATGCCACCGCAGCCTGGAAAGCCCACAAGCAGGGTGCTTTTTTTGGTAACCCCTGCTTCACGCAGATTCACCCCACCTGTATTCCCGTATCGGGCGATCACCAGTCGAAACTGACTTTGATGTCGGAATCGCTGCGTAACGACGGCCGCATCTGGGTGCCGAAGCAGAAGGACGACAAACGCAAAGCCATTGACATTCCGGAAGAAGAAAGAGACTATTACCTCGAAAGAAGATATCCTGCCTTCGGAAACCTGGTGCCACGCGATGTGGCTTCCCGTGCTGCGAAGGAAAGATGCGATGCCGGATATGGCGTGGGTGCTTCCAAAATGGCGGTGTACCTCGATTTTGCCGCTGCCATCGAGCGTTACGGTAAACAACAGGTGCTGAAGTTGAGCATAGAAAATGCTTCCGCTGCTGATATCCGCAAGCACGGCATGGATGTGGTGAAAGAGAAATACGGAAACCTGTTTGATATGTACAAACAGATCACAGGCGAAAATCCTTATGACAGGCCGATGCGCATCTACCCCGCTGTACACTATACCATGGGTGGTCTGTGGGTGGATTACAATCTCATGACCACTGTGTCCGGGCTCTATGCATTGGGTGAAGCCAACTTCTCGGATCACGGCGCCAACCGCCTGGGCGCTTCTGCGCTCATGCAGGGACTGGCTGACGGATATTTTGTGATACCTTATACCATCGGTGCATACCTCTCCAACGAGATTCGTACCAAGGCCATTTCCACCGATTCAGAACCGTTTGTGGCGGCTGAGAAAAAGGTTCAGGAAACAATCGACCGTTTCCTGAATATCAAAGGCAAACACAGCGTGGATCATTTCCACAAAAAGCTGGGCAAGATCATGTGGGACAAATGCGGCATGGCGCGCAATGCAGAAGGACTGAAGGAAGCCATTCAGGAAATACGCCAATTGCGTGAGGAGTTCTGGAAAGATGTGCGTGTAACCGGTGCTGCCAATGAGTTCAATCCTGAGCTGGAGAAAGCAGGCCGGGTGGCCGACTTCCTGGAGCTGGGTGAGCTGATGTGTATGGATGCCCTGCAACGGAACGAAAGCTGCGGCGGTCACTTCCGTGAAGAGTATCAGACAGAAGACGGCGAAGCCAAACGCGACGATGATAAATATTCTTTCGTGGCTGCCTGGGAATACAAAGGCCAGGGAAGCTTTGAACTGCATAAGGAAGAACTGAGTTTTGATGTGGTACACCCATCACAGCGATCATACAAATAACAAGCATTCAAGAACAAAGCAGGTTTCTGCTTTAAAACAAACGATATGAATATATCACTGAAAGTCTGGAGACAAAAGAACAAGAAAGAAGCCGGCAACCTGGTCACCTACCATGTGCAGGATATTTCGGAAGACATGTCCTTCCTGGAGATGTTTGATGTGCTGAACGAACAGCTCATCAACAAAGGAGAAGATCCGATTGCCTTCGACCACGATTGCCGTGAGGGGATCTGCGGGATGTGCTCCATGTTTATCAACGGACAGCCTCACGGCCCAAACCGTGGCGTGACCACCTGCCAACTCCACATGCGCTCATTCAAGGACGGCGATACCATTGTTGTGGAACCCTGGAGGGCGAAGGCTTTCCCGGTGATCAAAGATCTGGTTGTTGACCGTTCTGCATTTGACCGCATCATTGCGGCAGGAGGATTCATTTCTGTCAATACAGGCAATGCGCAGGATGCGAATAATATTCCGATTCCAAAGCCGGATGCCGACAAAGCGTTTGAAGCAGCTGCCTGTATCGGTTGCGGCGCCTGTGTGGCCACCTGTAAGAATTCATCGGCCATGCTTTTCGTTTCGGCTAAAGTATCGCAGCTTGCGCTTCTTCCTCAGGGAAGGGTGGAGGCAGAAGAGCGTGTCAAGGAAATGGTGGCGCAGATGGACAAGGAAGGATTTGGAAACTGCTCAAACACAGGAGCCTGCGAAGTGGAATGTCCTAAAGAGATTTCCCTCGAAAATATAGCCCGCATGAACAGGGAGTATTATGTGGCCAATATCAAGAGCTGATTGAAGATTCTGGAAAATAAAAAACCGGCTCGTGAAAATGAGCCGGTTTTTTTATGGTTGCTGTTGAAATTTAGTGATGATGATGTCCGCCCGGGCCATGTACGTGACCGTGTTCGAGTTCTTCTTCAGTCGGGTTACGCACTTCATGCACTTCACCGGTGAAATGCAGGTCTTTGCCCGCCATGGGGTGATTGAAATCCATTTTCACATCGGTCAGTGAAATTTCTTTCACCACACCCTGCAGGTGATTGCCCTGATTGTCCATCATCGGAAGGGTATTGCCCAGCTTCACCATGGTGGTGTCGATGCTGCCATCCTGTCCGCGGAAAGCATCCAATGGAATGCTTGCCACATAAGACTCGTCGTACAATCCATATCCATTTTCCGCTGAAATGCGGAAATCGAAATGATCGCCTTCCTTCTTTCCTTTCAGGTTATTTTCAAAGTCAGGAATCATGCTTCCTGCCCCATAGAGCCATACAAGAGGTACTTCCGGATCGGTTTTTTCGACAACCGTTTCAGTGCTGCTATTTTTTTCAGGAGTTGATAAGGTATAAGAAACCGAAACAACTTTTTTGCCATCAATGATCATTTCCTTGGATTTTTTAAGATTAGTAAGGAATAAAGGTAAAATTATTTATTCGAAGAAGGACAAAATATTTCGGGTGGACAGGTATAAATTGTAAATTTGAAAGACCGTTTGGAAAGCCGGAATGATGGGTTCATTCTTTTGCCTCCAGCCACCGGTTTTCAATCCAGTGCCATCCGAAAGCACCCTGAATGCCGTATCTAATGAGTATTAATTCCCGAACAGAAAGCCATTTATGCCCCAGTTTCCGAATGTGATTACCAGTAAATTACCCAAAATGGGAACTTCCATTTTCGCGGTTATGTCAAAGCTGGCCAACGAAAACAATGCCATCAACCTGAGCCAGGGATTCCCCGATTTTTCATGCAGCGAGGAGCTCATGGAACTGGTGTCGAAATATATGAAAAAGGGTTTCAACCAATACGCACCCATGCCGGGCATCATGCCCTTGCGTGAGATCATTGCCGAGAAAACCCAGGAGCTTTATTCCGCCAAATACGATCCGGAAACGGAGATCACAATTACAGCAGGCGCCACACAGGCCATTTACACCGCCATCTCCGCCCTGATCAAGGAAGATGACGAAGTTCTTATTTTCGAACCGGCTTACGATTGTTACATCCCGGCCATCGAAATCAACGGTGGTAAGCCGGTGTTTTATCAGCTGAAAGCTCCGAATTACAGCATCGACTGGAATGAGGTTCAGAAGCTGATCAATCACCACACCAAAATGATCATCATCAATACCCCGCACAATCCCACGGGGAGCATCATGTCATCGGCCGATATGGCAAAGCTTCAGAAGCTGACCCTCAATACGGACATTGTGATTTTGAGCGATGAGGTGTATGAACATATATTGTTTGATGCGTTCGAGCATCAGAGTGTGGCCCGCTTTCCCAAGCTGGCCGAAAGAAGCCTGATCATTTCTTCTTTCGGAAAAACATTTCACACCACTGGCTGGAAAATGGGCTATTGCCTGGGTCCTAAAAACCTGATGGATGAATTCCGGAAAGTGCATCAGTTCCTGGTTTTTTCGGTGAACACACCCATTCAGTATGCTGTTGCCGAATTCCTGAAAAAGAAAAAGAATTACCTGGAGCTTGGAAAATTCTATCAGGAGAAACGCGATTATTTCAACAAGCTTGTTGCGGGCTCGCGATTCACATGCGTACCTTCCAGCGGCACTTATTTCCAGCTGCTGAACTACAAAGCAATCACCGAAGAGAAGGACACTGATTTTGCGGTGAGGATGGTGAAGGAGTTCGGACTTGCCGCCATTCCGGTATCGGTGTTTTATCACCAGCCGGCAGATCATAAAGTGCTCCGTTTTTGTTTTGCCAAACAAAATGAAACGCTGGAGAAAGCTGCGGAGATCATCTGCAGGATTTGAATCTTTCATTCGAATGGACCGCGGATTTTCATGATGGTTATGATAAAATATGGTTTTTTATCAGGTAAATCATAATCATCATGACAATCAGCGGTCAATAAACCAATCTCATGCAAGACCTGAAAATCACTTTCATTCAATCCAATCTCCACTGGGAGAATGCCGAAGCAAACCGTGTGATGTTTTCTGAAAAGATCAGAAAGATAAGTGCGGTTACGGATCTCATCCTTCTTCCTGAAATGTTCAGCACCGGGTTTACGATGAAGCCGGAGAAAGTGGCTGAAGACATGAAAGGGAAAACGGTTTCCTGGATGAAGGACATGGCCTCGGAAAAAAATTGCGTCATTGGCGGGAGTGTCGTCATCGAAGAAAACGGGAAATACCGGAACCGTTTCATCTGGATGCGATCTGATGGCAGTTACGAGTGTTACGACAAGCGTCACCTGTTCCGTTACGGCAACGAGCAGGATCATTATATGCCGGGATCAAAGAAAATGGTGGTCAGTCTGAAGGGCTGGAATATATGTCCGCTGATTTGTTACGACCTGCGTTTTCCCGTCTGGGCCCGGAACCGATGGAAGAAGGAAGGCGAGCAGATGAAGGCCGAATACGATGTATTGCTGTACGTAGCCAACTGGCCCGAACGTCGCAACCACCCCTGGAAAATTCTGCTGCAGGCAAGGGCCATCGAAAACCAGGCCTATGTGGCGGGTGTTAACAGGGTGGGGGAAGATGCAAGTGGTATTATCCATTCCGGCGATTCCGCCATCATCGATTTCAAAGGAGAGCTGATGACCGCAGCCAATGCGCACAAGGATTGTGTGGAGACGGTCAGCCTTTCCTACGAAAGCCTCAGCGCTTTCCGGAGCTCATTCCCGGCAGGGATGGATGCGGATGCTTTTATGTTGGATTGAAATTCAGTAGGTCATTGGTTCAAGCATGGACAGGAAGCAAACAGGGTGAGAACGGTGTGTGGACGCAAGTTTCTTCTAAGCGAAGTAATGTTTATATTTTATATTTCCTTGGGTTTTGTCGGGCATCTGCGA
Source organism: Bacteroidia bacterium (assembly GCA_035999585.1). Taxonomy (GTDB): domain Bacteria; phylum Bacteroidota; class Bacteroidia; order Palsa-965; family Palsa-965; genus Palsa-965. The sequence goes on from DASYGQ010000031.1 coordinate 20,759, forward strand.
AAATGACCAGTTCGATATTCCCTTTTTGAGTGATCCGATAAAACAATAACGTTTTTCGACGGATAACACATTTCCGAAGCTTCTTTTGAGATGAAACCTCCGGATACATTTCCAGATTAACAGAAAGTGAAATTAATATTCGGTTGAATTCACTAAATAATTTCTCAATGACTCTCTTCTCCCATTTGGATTCAAGAAAAGAAATCAAATCATCAAACGATTTTCTGGCTGTGGGAGACCAGCTTATTTTCGCTGGCATAATTATACATACTTGCCCTTGTACTTAGCCATTACCTTTTCATGAGGGACACCTGCTCCGGAATCAAGTTCTTTGAGCGCTTTTTCTATTTCTTCTTTCTGATCCTTGCTAAGGGATTCCCAAAAATCAGTTTTCGTCTTTTTTGAGATAAAAGAATAAATGTCTTTTAAGGTCTTATTGTCATTGATCGTATCAATGGCTCTGAATAAGGTATATTTTAATTCCGAGGTACTCATGGATTGATTTTACTCTTTCTCAAAGGTAATGTATTTTATCGAATTTTTCTGCGGTATATATTGGAGTGTCTACAGGAACCCTGTCGCACGAAAGCCTCAGCGCTTTCCGAAACTCATTCCCGGCTGGGATGTATGCCGATGCTTTCAGGTTGGATTGAGTTATTGTGACATTATATCAGAAGAGACCGATCCCTTTTTTGGAGAATCTGGTAAAAGACAAGAAGGGATTTCCATTCAGGCATAAACAGCGTCCTAAGAGCAACCCGGATAAATTTTTGAGAAAGATGTCCGCCTTTGCGAACTAAGTCAATCTTGTGGTTCAACTTTTTTTCAAGATAGATAAGCAAGCCGGCGAACTGAGAATAGTCGGGTGAGCTGAGACCGACAATGATATCTATATCGCTGTCTCCATTTCTTCCCCCCGTGCATGTGAGCCGAAAACACCAATTTCCTCCACTCCGAAATGCTGGCGGAGATAGGGTTTCTCACTTCGAAGAGTGGCGATAATTTCGCGTTTACTCATGGTAAAACGAAGGTGCGAAAAATCCAGGCGATTTTTATATTGCCCCAATTCGTATAGTAAGTATTTGATAATTAGAGAGGAAAGAGGGTATCTGTACATATAAGTTCGCCTCTCCTGAGTCCCAGATCGAATCCTTTACCCATCCAATCAATTAACCAATATTTTTAGCGCGAATGCTCCTTTGTTTCTCTTCAGGAGTCTGCAGTTTGCTTACAAAACGGTTCGTGCTTTCCAGCCACTCGAATAGCTCATGAAGGGTCAGTTTCTGATGTGCAGCGATTTGCTCATCTGTAACGGTGGAGTGAAATCCTTTTTCCTGATTCTCTTTTATTGGAATAAGCTTTTTCATTTTTTGTGGAGCAGTTTTGAAAGCAGAAGGACATCATCCTGATCCTGCTTCCGGTTTGCAAAAGATTCATGTCGATCAAATGGGGCAAGATCTCACTTTAAACCGATATTTTCACTTCCACATTTATCATAATAACGGTCATAGAAGGGTAGTTGGTTTGAGAACCCTTAGGGGCTTTTAGATATGAATGTATTCTTAAAGAGCAAATCGCCTTATTTATAGCGCAACTCTTGTTTTCTTGCAAACAACTCCTCTTGTTTATAGAACAACTCTTGTTTTCGCATAAACAACTCCTCTCGTTTATAATGCAATTCCTGTTTTTACATAAAAAACAATTTTAATTTATACAATGACTCCTGTTGTTGTGTACAAGAGAACCCTCTTTTATAGGAAGACAACTGTTTTTGTGTAATTAAGAACTTTCATTTGCACAGATACTCCTGTTTTTGTGTAAAAGACAAGTCTCTTTCATACAATAACTCTTGTTTTCGTACAAACAACTCCTCCCATTTGTGCAGCAACTCCTGTTTTCGCACAAATAACTCCTCTTTATTGCCAAATCACAAAAGCTGCTGAAGTAGAATGCACGAAACTGATCTTTTCCCGCGGATCACTTGCAAAATGCTGCGAGAATTTCTTAGGGTTTGGTACGTGTTAAGTCGTAATTATCAGTTTTTTTCAATTCTGCTGGAACAAAACAGGGGGTGAGTGCATTTTAGTCCTGGGGGAAGATGTGATGCTGAAAATTAAAATGATGATTTGGCTGTTTT
>DASYGQ010000049.1:0-4132 GCA_035999585.1 Bacteroidia bacterium
TCTTTTCCGCTCAGCATTTCATTTTGAATCAGCAGTTTTTTCTCCGTGTCATAAGCCTCCTGATCATAATTCAACTGTGTGACTTCATCGTTGATTAGCTTCAGCGAATCTTTGATGCGAATAACCTGCGGACTTTCTTCCAGTATGTTCAGGTAATTGATTTTGTCGGAAACAGCAAATATGTTAACATCACCGGTAATGGTTGCCTGGATGCTTTTGGAAATAAGCCTCGCTGAAATGCCGGTGAAGGTGATCAGGTTTCTTCCGGGTTTCAGGTTCACCTGTTTGCTTTGTGTAATCTGTGCGCCTTGCAGGTAAACCACGACGGATTGAACCGGCACTTTTACAAATTGCTCGGGTTGATCGGAAGCTGCATACATGAAAAGCGTTGAAAAAAGGCAAAGAAACACGAATAGGATCTTGTTTTTCATGAGATTTTGTTTGATTGTTTATTGAGAGATGTCCGCGAGTGACGGATTCCATACTTCATTCAAAAAAAAAGCTGCTCCATCCGGAACAGCTTTTTTTGAATGTATTTATTTTTTCCCGGCTTCCGCCTTGTCGCCGGCAACCAGAGTTTTCAGATAAACCTCTGAGAAATCATAATAAGCCATCGGATTGCCGTAGAAATTATGAACATTCGATTTGGTAAGTCTCCAGTTTTCGTTATACCAGAGAACCAGGATGGGCGCATCCGCCATAAGCAGAGTTTCGGCTTCCCGGAAATTTTTATAGGCCTCTTCCTGAGTCCTTGCAGCTCTGCCTGCTTCAAAGAGCTTGTCGAAGTCTTTGTTTTTATACCGTGCTGAATTGGGGTATGAGGCATCCTTCGGATTTTCCGGAACCGTTTTTCCATAGAACAGCCAGAGGAAATTTTCGGGGCTTGGGTAGTCGGCGATCCATGCAGAATGGAACATATTACCATTTCCGTGAGCTTCATCCTCGATGCGTTGTTTGAAAGAGACAACGTCAAAATCAACATTCACTCCAAGTACTTCATGAAGCTGTTTCTGAACTTCGATGACCACACTTGTATTGCGGGAACCGGCGCTGTTAAGCTTAAGCTTGACAATCGGGAAGCCCTTCCCATCGGGGTAACCGGCTTCGGCCATCAATTGTTTTGCTTTCGCAGGATTGAAAGGATATCCGGGGATCTGTGCAACATCATATCCTTTGAAGGAAGGAGGACAGATACCGTTGGTGCCCGGTCCGAATGCTTCACCGCGAAGCACATTGTCGACAATCGATGAGCGGTTGATTGCATAGGAGAATGCCTGGCGGACTTTCAGCTTGTTGAATGGTTCTTTGGATGAATTGAAAGTATAATACTGGGTTGACATTTCCGGAGATCGGTCGAGGATGTATTTTGGAGGATGCTGATTGAAATCAGAAATTTGATTTTCTACCATGTCTTTGATCGATTCGGAAGGTAAGCCACGGATAAAGGAAATGGGGCCGCTCTGGAATTGTTCCAGTTCTTTTACTTTGGTGGCATAGGAACAAATGACCAGGGTATCCAGGAAAGGAAGGCGGTTGCCCAGCGAATCCATTCCGTAATAGTTTTCATTCCTGAGAAGAAGGATCTGTTCGGTTGGTTTTGAAATATCAGCAACAATAAACGGGCCTGTTCCTATTTTCATATCCGTTCCGTACTTTTCAACGGCTTCTTTGGCTACGATGGAAGCCGAAGAATGTGTGAGTATGTACAGGAAGGAGGAGCTTGGTGACAACAGCCGGATGCTGATGGTATAATCATCAATAACTTTAAGGCCTTCAAGGTTGCCGGAAGGCTTGCCCTTTTTGGATGCTTCGTAATATTCATTGGCTCCTTTTACGCGGTCTTTCAGGATATATCCGAAATTGACGTTGTCGGGGCTCTTGCGGCAAAGCAATTCAAATGAATACAGTACATCGGAGGCTTTCAGTTCTCTTCCTTTGCCTTCCGGAAAGCACGCATCATTATGGAATTTGACCCCTTTCCGGAGGTGGAAAGTGTATAAAGTGCCGGAGGAATCAATATCCCATTTTTCAGCAAGGGAAGGGACAATGGTAAGATTCTGAGTATTGAATTTAACAAGACCTTCATAAACCTGATTTGCGATAAGAGCGGAAGTGGCATCCGTAATCTTAGGAGGATAGAGTGTCTGGCAGATTTCTGTAGTGCCGAAACGGAAAGCTCCCCCGTATACCCGGCCTCCTTTGGCTTCACGGGTAATCTGTTTCACTTCGGCTTCATGGGGTTTGTCTCCCGAGCAGGAGGCCAAAGCAATAAGAAGGCAGAAACCCAGAATGATCTGTCGTTTTATCATACCAATTTTGCTTGATTGTATCAAAAACTGCTCAAAATTGAGCAAAAAGACTAGTAAATCCATGCAAGATTAGGCTTTCTTTCACAAATTGCAAAATAAATTACGCCTCCGGAGCGTCAAACCCGGTCTTCGGAAGCTTGTTTGTCCCGGGTATCCAGTTTGGAGGTGATTTGAAAGGCTGAAAACATCCATGAACAGGCAGAAACGGGAATCTCCGGCAAGCAAAGCCCTAAGGCGCGAAAAATCAGCTTATCCAGTAATTCTTCATTTAAGCTATATAAGGAAAAAAAACAGAAAATGTTGCGTATTTATTTTGAATTTCTGAAATAAGGTTTTAATATTGCGAGCGGAAAATAGCAGGGAAGCCCTGATTGCCCGTCTTTACAACAAATGAAAAAGCACTCGATTTTAGGATTTATTTTCATTCTGGCTACTTTCTGTGCGCACGCACAGGTAGTGCTTGTGTTGGACGGAAATTATCAGGGGAAGAATTTATATGTTCAAAATCCATTCGGAAATGCCGGTGTCGGTTTCTGTGTAACAGAAGTATCTGTGAATGGAAACGTGACTACCGATGAAATTGCATCCAGCGCTTTCGAGATTGACCTTAAGAATTTTCAGCTTAAGCTGGGAGATCCTGTTGAAGTAAAAATAAAATACAAAGGAGACTGTCAGGGCAAACCCAAAGTGCTCAATCCGGAAGTTCTCAAACCCAAGAGTACTTACGAAGTCATAAAAATGGATGTTGGTACGGAGGGATCCATCAAATTCACAACCAAAGGGGAAAGCGGCAAACTTGCTTTTATCATTGAAGAATACCGTTGGAACAAATGGGTGAAAGTGGGCGAAGTGGAAGGACTTGGTACGAACGGACCAAACGATTATACTTTTAAAGCAGTGCTTCACTCCGGAGAAAATAAGTTCCGCCTGAAGCAGTTGGATTATTCAGGCACACCGCGTTATTCCAAAGAAATCAAAGTGGCATCGCCCACTCCTAAAATCACATTTGCTCCTGTTAAAGTGAGTTCAGAGATTACATTTACCGGCGGAGAAACGATGTACGAAATCTATGACCAGTATGGCAATATGGTTAAGAAAGGATTCGGAGCCACCATCGATTGCAAGAACCTGCCTAAAGGAGCGTATTACCTCAATTACGATAATTCAACAGGTGACTTCTTAAAGAAATAATTCTTTTCAATCCATTTAAAGTCCCGGTCGCATGCATCGGGACTTTTTTTTTAGCCAATCTTCAGCCCGGTATCCGGGACGTTAAAAAAAGGAAATGCACCATGAAAAAAATCGAACACATTGGAATTGCTGTCAAGGATATGGATGCCTCCTGCCGGCTTTATGAGAAACTGTTTCAGCGTGCAGCCTATAAAACAGAAACAGTTGAATCGGAACATGTGAAAACAGCATTCTTCAAAATGGGGGAAAGCAAAATTGAACTGCTTCAGGCGACCGGGCCCGAAAGTGCAATTGCGGGATTCATTGAAAAAAGAGGCGAGGGCATTCACCACATTGCCTTTGATGTGGAGGATATATATGCGGAGATGGAAAGATTACAGAAAGAAGGATTCCGGCTCATTCATAAAGAACCTAAAAGAGGGGCTGACAATAAACTCATCTGCTTTCTGCATCCAAAAGATACAAACGGAGTGCTGATTGAATTGTGCATGGAAGCACCGGCGCTCAGCTAGAACTCTTACTCTCAGTTTGAGTGATTCACCACAATGCGGAATGTTTTGCTTTGCACGCCAGCTGCAACGCTTAAGAAATAAATACCTCCCGGAAGGGAACTGAGATCTTCCTTCAGGCTT
>DASYGQ010000155.1:0-11043 GCA_035999585.1 Bacteroidia bacterium
GTTTCCGCCGGTGTAAACGGGGGACATCCGCCTTATACCTTTTTGTGGTCGCCATCCGGTGGTACAGGCAGCACAGCAAACGGGTTGCCGGCCGGAGTATATACAATCACCTGCAAAGATTCACTGGGATGCACAAGTACGGCAACAGACACGATTAAACAACCACCCGCAATAAGCCTGGTGTTGAGTGAGACAAACATCACCTGTAACGGAGCATGCAATGGAAGTGTTTTCGCTACCGCTTCAGGCGGTGCTGCGCCATACAATTATTCATGGAGCGGAGGCTGTTCAGTATCCACGTGTCGTAATATCTGTCCCGGGATGTATGTGCTTTCGGTCACAGATAGTCACGGCTGCACCAGCAGGGACAGTATCCGCGTTTCAGAACCTGCTCCGATGAAGATAAGCCCGTTCACGAGTGGTGCACATTGCAACAGATCGGATGGCTTTGACTCTGTTTCTGTCAGTGGCGCTGTTCCGCCGTATACCTATTCCTGGTCTCCCGGCCCTGGCTCATCCGGCCCGGCCTATCATAATCTTGCAGCCGGTGTTTATACAGTCAGTGTGCGTGATGCGAATAATTGCCTCGCTACAGATACACTGGTTGTCTCGAATACTTCCGGAGTAAATACATCCGTCCTTTCGGCTCATAATGTCACTTGCTTCGGCGGTCATGATGGTTCCGCCATTGGCCAGCAGGGCGGTGGCGTTCCCCCATACAGCATAAGCTGGTCTCCTTCAGGCGGTGTCACCGACACAGCGAAAAACCTGATTGCCGGCACTTATGTATTCACCGTTTCAGATTCAAAAGGCTGTAAGAGCCAGAGCTCTGTAACCATTTTGCAGCCAAGCCAGGTGATTGCCGTTCCCAAGAATACATCCATCTGCTACGGACAATGCACGCCGCTTCCATGTACGGGTGTGGGTGGGACACCCGCATATAATTATTCCTGGACACTTGCGGGTATTAAAGTAAATTCTCCCGTCTGTCCGCTTGTTACTACAACGTATACCGTAACTGTTACCGATAGCAACGGCTGTGTATCTCCGCCTCAGACAGCGACCGTGACGGTGGGACCACCACTTGAAATTCTTGCGGGTCAGGCAAGCATTTGTGCCGGAGAAACGGCCGCCTTATCGAGCACGCCAAGCGGTGGAAACGGTAATTATTCCTACACCTGGTATCCGGCAACGGGCTTGAGCTCAACAACGATTCAAAATCCTGTCGCCTCACCGGTTATTTCAACAACTTATACTGTTGTGCTGTCAGACAATTGCGGGACAACAACAGATTCCGCATTGGTTCTCGTGCATGTGAATCCAGCACCGGTGATTCTCTTTACCGCAAATGATACGAGCGGCTGTGTACCTCTCTGCGTGAATTTTCAGCCGCAGGTAACGCCAGCCTGTGCCACTGCATCCTGGACTTTCGGAGATGGGACAACGGTAAGCGGATGTCAGACAGTCACCCATTGTTACAAAAATCCGGGAAGCTTTGGTGTCACATTGAATGTGAAAGATGTCAACGGATGCTCCGGGATGTTATCAAAACCGAATTATATCCATACGTATCCGGTGCCGAAAGCGGCATTCAGTGCTTCGCCGCAACCGACCGATATCTTTAATCCGCAGGTTTACTTTACAGACCTGTCAACCGGTGCATCGTCCTGGCTCTGGAATTTCGGAGATCTTAGCGGAGCTACATCCGTCCTGGAAAATCCGAGTTATGTCTATCCATCGGATTCAGCCTGCTACAATGTCACGCTGGTTGTTAAAAACGGGTTTGGCTGTTCCGACAGCACTGTTCATCCGATTTGTATCCAGCCCGTATTTACTTTTTATGCTCCAAATGCGTTTACGCCCAACGGAGATGGAATAAACGACAGCTGGATGCCGAAGGGAACCGGCATCGATTATAAAAATTACAGCCTCCTGATGTTCGACCGCTGGGGGAACCTGATGTTCGAAACACATGTGTGGGGGGAAGGCTGGGATGGAAGAGCGAATAACGGTGCCAATATTGCCCAGATAGACACGTATGTGTGGAAGGTGAACCTGAAAGATTTCCAGGGTTACAAACACGCTTACTCCGGTATCTGCAATCTGATCCGGTGAACCTGTGGCAATCGCTTTCGGCTTTACAGAGTAGCGAGGTGGTCAATCATTTTTTTTCGCAGGCCGGCATCGGGAAGCTTGCCGCTTCCTGCTTTGAAGTTCTCAGTGGCGTGCACAGGATCTGCAGTGGCCGGGATCACGCAGGTTACAGCAGGATGGGATACAATGAATTTAAGGAAATAAGCACTCCAGCTATGAATATCGCATTCCGTTGCCCAGGAGGGAAGCGTTTTATTTTTCGTTTTTTTAAATAAGCGGCCTTCTCCGAAGGGACGGTTGATGAGCGTGGCAACCCCGTGATGAGCGGCTGCATCCAGCAATCGTTTTTCGGCATGACGCGAATCAATGGAGTAGTTGAACTGTACGAAATCAATTTTCTCCGTGCTGAAAACACTTTCCAGTTCAGCATGCATGGAATCGGTATAATGGGTGATGCCGGTATATCTGATTTTGCCTGCGGCTTTCCATTCGCGTAAAACGGGAAGGTGCGTTTTCCAGTCGCTCAGGTTATGGATCTGCATGAGGTCCATCGTTTTTCTTTTCATCTTTTGCATGGAACTTTCCATCTGCCGGATGCCTGCCTCGCGGCCGGTGGTCCATACTTTGGTGGCATAGAAGAAAGCATCGCGCTCCGGCATTTCAGAGGTGATATCACCAATCACTTTTTCAGCAAGGCCATACATGGGAGAGCTGTCAATCAGACTGCCACCTCCGTTATGCATTTCCGAAAGCACGGTTTGGAGGCGTGGATAAGACTGGCTGTCTGGTGTGTCAAAAGTCTGCCAGGTTCCAAGCCCTATGAGTGGAAGGGTTTCGCCGGATGAAGGGATGGTGCGATGTATCATAAACGTGTTTTCAATTCATTTTAGCAATTCTAAAAAACCTTTGTAAATACGTCCATCAGGGAAGGAGAGCAGGTAGTAATATGTTCCGTTGGAATGATTACCTCCATCCCAGTCATTTGTGTATGGTGCTGCATTGTAGACAAGCTTACCCCAGCGGTCGAAAATTTGCAGCTTTGAGTTCGGGAAGAAATCAAGATCCTGTACTATAAAGGAATCGTTTGATCCGTCGCCATTGGGTGTTATGATGTTGGGAACAATGATCTTTCTTTGAAGCACCTCCACTTCCACAATAAATGTTGAGCTGCAGCCTACGCCACTGGTAACGGTTAGCGTATAAGTGCTGGTAACGGCAGGATTCACAGAAATGCTTTGGCTTGTTTGACCACCGGGGTTCCATGAGTATGACGTATAGCCTGTTCCTGCATCCAGCATAGTTGTTTGTCCCGCGTAAATGGTTTGATGATTGGAAACCGCTGGTGGTGCCACGTCAGCGCAGCAACCGGTCATGTGTACCAGTAATCCGTCACTACTGCCGCCCGATGAATTTTGGAATCCGCCGGAAGCAATGCCTACGGTATCGGTTGTTATGCCTGCGAGGTAAACGTTGTCAGCATCCTGAACACAGATACTGCTTCCTGATTCGTGTCCTTTCCCGAAATAGGTTGCACACTTACGTTGTCCATTGGCATCAAAACGAGACAGGAAAAAATCGGTAGCGCCTTTCAGGCTGTCTTGAAAACCTCCGGAAGCGATTCCTGAATTACTTTTTGTTGTTCCAGATAGATAAACATCCCCATTCGCTGATGTTGTCAGGGCAAATGCTTCGTCATCTCCTCCTCCGCCGTAATAGCTTGACCATTTAAGAGTACCACCAGCGTCGTACTTTACAATAAATGCATCGTAAGACCCTCCTCCATAGGTCGGTTGAAAGCCGCCGAAAGAAATCCCGAAAGCAGAACTCGTCAGTCCCGCGAGATATACGTTTCCATTCCGGTCTGTCGCTGTATGATAACCGTAATCAAACCCTGTTCCTCCAAAGTAAGTGGACCATATCCGTGATCCGAGTGAATCGAATTTAACCAGAAAGGCATCATCAAAACCGCCACCGTAGCTATTCTGGGAGCCACCGGAGGCGATGCCTGTTGAACTCTCTGTAGCGCCGGAAAGAAAAACATTACCGGCAGGGTCAGTCGAAACGCCATTTCCGTAATCAACCAGGGGGCCGCCATAATAGGTTCCCCAGAGGCGATTTCCGGCAGGATCGAATTTTACAAGAAAAGCATCATCCGCCGCCCCTCCGTAAGTATTTTGAAAACCACCGGAAGCAATGGCTCCTGGAGAACCACTGGTTATTCCGCTCATATATATTCGGCCGGCGGCATCGGTGCAGACATCATATCCATAATCAGCATCAATGCCGCCGTAATAAGTGCTCCAGACGCGGTTGCCTTGCGGATCGAGTTTGATCAGGAATGCATCAGAATTACCTCCGAATGTATTTTGAAAACCACCTGAAGCGATGGAAGCCAAACTTTTCGTATCTCCGCAGACATAAATATTACCTGTCGAATCAAGTGCCAGGGCCATGGCTTCCTCATTATCGGTTCCGCCAATATACGTGGCCCAGATCCTTTGCCCGCTCATATTGAATTTCGCAACAAAAGCATCGGAAGCGCCACCGCCATATGTATTTTGGAAACCTCCGGATGCAATACCGGAAAGGCTGCTTGTGCTTCCACATATGTATATGTTCCCGTTTAGGTCTGTTTTCACAGCATTCACATAGTCATCGGCGGTGCCGCCGTAATAGGTAGACCAGACCCGATTGTTCTGTGCCACAGCCTTGGAAAAGGGTAGAGTACATGCGCAAGTGATCAGGCAGGTAAGTGCAAGGACGGAAAGGTTTCCTGATTTCAAGGATTAAAATTTACATAAAGGGATGCATGCCTTATCTCCGGCAGAGCAGGGGATGTTTGCTCTTACCGGGAATGATTATGGATAAAGGTAAAAAATGCAACTGTTTATTGCCTGATAATCTTCCTCAGATAATTTCCGCCTGCTGATCTGACAGAAAGCAGATACACCCCCGGCGCAAAGCCCGATGTGTTCAGGTCAACGGTGCCTGCATTCATCTGTTCATGCAGCACTTCTTTGCCCACAAGATCATACACAATAAGTGTCGCTTCTTTTATGCTTGTTCCCAATTCCACTTTTAAAGTATTCCCGAAAGGATTCGGAGAAACAGAAAACACGGTGTTGTTTGCCGGTGCAGAAATTCCGGTTGCGAAATTGATCGTTACGGTTCCCGAAGTGGTGCATCCATTGCTGGAGTTGATGTAACAGGTATAGGTGCCCGGTGTTGAGGTGATGTTTGCAGTGCCTTGTCCCGCTGCAACCGCAGGATACCAGGAATAGGTATAAGCAGGATTTCCACCGCTGACATTGGCAGAAGCAGTTCCATCGCCGCAACTTCCGCAGGAAGCATCCACTTTGCTTAGGGTGAGTGCTGGGCTGGGATTGAATGTGAGTGTGGTATCAATGGTGTAAGGGGTACCAGGGGAAGGGCTTACAAGAACTTCGTAAGTACCGCTTGCATTGATGGTAACCATTTGGGTATTTGTAGCGCCCACGATACCGGCCGTGCCGGATGGAATTGTTTTCCATTGATACGTACCACCGGATGCAGGAGCATTGAAATAGGCGGTTTGTCCCTGGCAGGTATTGCCACCAACCTCCTGAAGGCTTACGGGGCCACAGGACGCATCAATGTAGGCATAGGCAAAGTGGCCTCCATAAATACAACCGGCAGCGGTGAAGCGTACAGTGATTGCTTGTCCGATATACGGAGTCAGGTTAATACTTTTGACTGTCCATGGGCAGTAATAAACCGAAATCCCGCCTGAGTTTGGGGTTGAACTGGTCAGATAACCGTTAGGAGCTGTGGTGCCTACGCTCGACACGAAGTAGTCCTGTGACAATAGCTGATTGGTCTGATTCCGCAGTTCCACACGAAAATAGGGGCTTTCCTTTGCGAGGTGTGTGGAACCTGCAAGTATGACCATGTAGTGATAGGTGAGTAACGCGTTGGCAGCTGTTACACTTATTGTTTGCTGGATGTATTCGCCATTGGAAGTGAATGTGCTTGGATCATTGGCAGCGCAGGTTACGGGGTTCACATTGATATTTTCTCCACCCAGGCGGAGCCCGTAACTGCCTCCATAACCGGGATCCACAACAGGCATGCCCGAGTAAAGGTCATTCCCGAGAGAAGGCGTAACCAGAGTGTGGAAGGAACAGGATGTTTCTGCTGAATTTGTTCCCAGCGTGTTTACGCCGTTTGCTGTGATAACCAGCGGAACCAGGCAATTGGTATCATAACCGATGGCTCCGACCCAGCCGGTATAGGAACCGGTTTCAAAATCAAGGTTCGTGCAAACGTTGTTGATCTGTTGCGGTGAAGCATGCACGGGCAACGGAGCCGGGGAAAGCCGGGGATATTTGCTTCGCACGAATTCCGCCTGTGCGCGGTGGATTGCATTGTTCAGCTCCATTCCTTTCAGGCCTTTGGTCATGGCATTGGAATAGGCCAGCGCATTGTCAAAACCTTTGAGGGTGTCTCCTCCGAAGAAAAGGATAGATGCTGATTCCTGTGCGGTTGCGGCAACAGCCGAAAACAGAAATGCAAAAGCAAGCAGGGTGCGTGTCATGATTTTCATGGGCATAGTGTATTTGTCGGATGAAAGCGTAAATATAAATCCTAGTGTTCGATGCGAACCAGAATGCCTTTTTCGAAATGCAATTTGTATTTCCAGCTATACGACCAGGTTTCCTTGATACCTGCCGCACTCAGCGCCTTCGTCACATCCCAGGGCTTTCCCCAGGCAACCAGGCACATCTCGCTTGTCATGCCTGCTTCCACTTTTTCCTCATCCACCAGCACACCTTTCTGCTGCCCGAAACGGCTGATGCACATAGCCTTGTGCTTCTCCTTTTTTTCGTTTTCGGCTTTTTGCCATTCTGCCTGTTCGTTCCGGTTGAAATTGTTCAGCCAGTCGTATTGCTTCTCCGTCATAATTGTACGCCCCGATTTTTCGGTTGGTGCCAGAACCTGCATCTGAGCGTCGACACCATTCTTTAACAGGCAGGACACCTGGTAACAACTGTCGGAACTGTTTGAATCTTTACCCTTTGTCAGGGTCACTTTCACGCAGGTCCATTTGGTTTTGCCACTCAGCAAAACAACGGGCTGATTTTCGAAGAGCTGCTTTTGTTTTTCCAAAAATGGTTGAGCCACAAAGGCGCATAAATTGCTGTTGCTGTATGGTTGTTCTTTGCTTTCGCATACGACCCAATAAACAGGAGATTGTCCCGGTACATCTTTTCCCTCTTCATCGCGCAGAACAAAAACAGCAAACACAACCATCTCTTTCCATTTCAGATTGCCCGGATCTTTGTAACGATAACCGCAGACACAAGTCAGATTTTTTTGCTTCAATTGTTCAACCGCGCTCGCCTTCAGTATGTCGATAACCTTGAAGCGCCTGTTGCCTTTGTCGATGCCACGGCCGCTTTTCGAAAATAAAATAGGCCCTGCTTCGGCATTGATGGGTGGAGGAAGAAAAAGCTCCAGCCCGATGAACTGATTTTCGTTTGCAGGGGTGTATTGTTCGCTCAGCGTTTGGGTGCTGTCGAATGAAGTTGGTTTGAGAAATGTTTTAGGTTCCGGATTTTTAAGGGACTCTTTTTTGCCCGGATTTTGTGAAAAAACAAGACATGTTTGAAACAGCAGAATCAGAATTAGTCCGTTTATTTTCATTTCCGGTGATTTATATATTATCAAATATAGTGAAAACATGCAAAATGCCTGCTTGTTTGCCCTGGCCCCGGCAGGCTTTCATTGCCCGTCTCCTGCGGAAAATTCCAAAATTATCTTGTTAATTCACATTAATTGAGTACCTTGTTTACACTTATTCCCATATTCTTATTGTTTTCAGGACCGATCCTGGCTATATATTTATTCATAATAGATATTTCCATGAAGAAACTATTACTGTCTATGAGCATGTGCATTGTGGTGGCCTGGAATATTCAGGCGCAGGAATGTCTGAGCACCGGATTCTGTACAACAAGTACGAATCAGTACCCCACCAGTACTTTTTCAACCTCATCATCCACGTGGACAACCGTCAGCGCCTATATGAATGCCGGGAATTACACGTTGTTTAACGTGACCTCCGGCAATGTATATGAGTGGACTTATTGCGAGGCTTATGGAGGCGTATCCACCAACTGGGATGCTCAGCTTACGCTGACCAATAACGCAACAAGCGCGAACCTCTGCTTCAGCGATAACAATTGCGGTACAACGGGTAAAGCACCTTATATAAGCTGGACAGCCAATTTCACCGGCGTGGTAAAACTTCTCACCACCGTGTCTAACTGTACCAGCAATACCGGATCCCCTTATAATACGCTGGTGTGGCGTCAGGCGAACGGAACAGTCGGCAGTTCATCGATCCTGGGTCTGGATGTATCCCATTACCAGGGTACAGTCAACTGGACACAAGTGAAAGGTGCGGGAAAAACATTTGCCTGGGCCAAATCAACGGAAGGCATCAACATCACCGATGCTAATTTCGCGGGAAATGCAACCAATGGTGTGGCAGCAGGCATGTATGTTTGCGCTTACCATTTCGCGCACCCGCTGACCAATTCTGCAGCCTCTGAAGCATCGTTCTTTCTGAGTGTCGCCGGCTCCTATATCAAGAGCTGCAACCTGATGCCGGCACTTGACCTGGAAGATCCATCCGGCGGCCCCTCACTGACCACCATGAGCAGTGCAAACCTCACCGCCTGGGTGCAAGCCTGGATGACAGCGGTCAAGAATCAAACCGGGATCACACCTGTGTTATATGTCAATGGCAGTATTGCAACCTACCTGGGCAGCGGCGCGCATGCTTATAATCTCTGGATCGCTGATCCCGACGGCAGCTCCACCGCACCTCCCGCAAACATCGGGAGCTGGAGCACCTGGACATTCAAACAATATTCCTTCACCGGCACTTGTACCGGCGTGAGCGGACAGATCGATCTGGATGTGTTCAACGGTGACCTGAATGCTTTGAAAAGCCTGATGGGTTGCTTAGCCACAACCGTGACAGAAGAAACCGTCATGCCTGAATTCAAATTATTCCCGAACCCTGCCAATGATCACATCACAATCGAAAATGTGGTTTTCAATGAAAACGAAAATGAAACCATTTCGGTCTACAACATGCAAGGCCAGCTGATCCTTGAACAGCACGTCCAGCAGCGCCAAACGGAGATCGATATCTCCAATTTCAAAAACGGCTTGTATATCGTGCGCCTGCAGAGCCCACAAGGCATGCAGACGAAAAAGTTTTTGAAGCAGTAATAGAGCTTATCAATAAAAAATCCCCGATTCTGAATGGAATCGGGGATTTTTTATTGCCATGAACTGTGATTGTCTCTTTAAAAATAAATATCGAATATCGAACACCGAATATCGAATTTCGAAGGGAAAGGAATAAGGATTGATTTTTTTCTCAAGCCTCAATCAGGCGCCTGCTTGATGCCTTTGAACAAAGCATAAACGGCCATAGCATGTCCGTGGCCCAGTTCGAAATCGGCTTTCAGCCAGCTGACCACATCTCCGGCCTTCACACCCTCAACCAGTTTTCCATTTTTCAAGAAGCCTTTTTTCTCAGCCAGCTTTTTGAAGTCGTCCGGACCTTTGCCCGTCTTTGCTCTGATATTATCGATGTATGCCTGAAAGGACATAGTCTTGATTGTTTATACCGTTTCTCCTTTCGCGGCCAGCTTTTTGTGATAACACACATAAGATACAATCAGCACTGCGAGTACAATCAGCGGGAAAATAGTTAAGCCATTAAAACCTTCCACCGCGAAATAGCTGATGGACGCGAAAATAAAATCAAAGGCAAAACCCACATAAGCCCACTCTTTGACTCTTGGCGGAATGGCCGGCACAATCAGAGCGATGGCGCCGAGCACTTTAAACACAACAAGGGCCAGGCCGAAATAAGCAGGGTAGCCCAGATGACGCATGCCTTCCTTGGCCATTTCCGATTGCGAAGTAAGAGCCGGCATCACGCCTTCAAAAAGAAATATAAGGCTGGTGGTGATCCAGTAAATGATGTTTATCTTTTTCATGTCTTATATTTTAGTAAGTAATTTTAATGAATCGCCCTGAAATTTCCAAATTCAATTGATCGGTCGCACCCTTCGGGTGCGATTGATATGTCGCCCCTCCGGGGCTTTGTTTTTTAACCCCCTTCTTTTTAAACCCCAGGCTGAAGCCTGGGGCCAAAAAGATTTCAATGGTTGGCTTGTGCCTTTCGGCATTTCGATATTCCTTTTTCCTTTGATATATCGCCCCTGCGGGGCTTGTTTTCTGAACCCCTTCTTTTAAACCCCAGGCTGAAGCCTGGGGCTAAAAAGATTTCGATGGTTGGCTTGTGCCTTTCGGCACTTCGATATTCGGAGTTCGGCGTTCGATATTCGATATTCCTTTTTTTCTTTTTTCTTTTCCCTTTTTTCTCCTTGAGAATTGAGCATTGAACATTGATTATTGAATATTATTTTTTCTTTTAAAAAAAAGAGACGCCTCCCCCAAAATGGGAAGGCGTCTCTCTCAATCCTAATCGCACGCTTCAGGCAATCACCACATTCACAACGGGGCTCCAGGGCTCCTGCACTCCTTTGATGATCACAGCCACGCGGAAGTAATAGCGTTGGCCGGAGCTCAGTCCGGTTTTCAGGAATTTGGTTGTCTTGCCGATGTAAATGTTCGCCCAGCTGGTTGGGGTATTGGGATCGGTTGTCATTTCATAGACATAGACCGCTCCTTTTTCCGCTTTGCTGTCGAGATTCACCGAGCCTGCTGCTTTACCGGGTTTAACGGTAAAGAGCTTGGGCCCATGGACAGAGGGCTTCTTAACAGCCATGCCTGCGCTGATGATGATGTTCTCAGCATTGACCGGATCAAGGTTTGCAATGCCTTCCACATACCCGGAAAGGGTTTTTAAGGAAAGGGCAAGGG
>DASYGQ010000022.1:0-25729 GCA_035999585.1 Bacteroidia bacterium
TTTACGATCCTGAAAATATTGCTCTCAACTACGCCTATACGGAAGTTTACAGCCGTTCTCCGACCATCGACCACAACTTCCTTAAAAATTACCGGGGAGGGCTTTCTTACAGTTTCAATAAACAACCGAAAAACATCAAACCTTTCGGCAAGAATGCTTTCCTGAATAAATACAAATACCTGACGCTGATCCGGGATATCAATTTCAATACTTCAGTGACCAGCTTGGCCTTTCTTACGGATATTAACCGTTCTTTCAATGAGCAGCTGAACAGAAACACAACAGGAACCAGCGATGCACTTATCACCCCTACCTTCAACAAAACATTCAACATGGTGCGAACGTATGATCTGAAATACGATCTGACGAAAGCCCTGAAGATTGATTTCAATGCCATGAATGAGTCACGCATTCTGGAACCCGAAGGCAGGATTGACACCCAGCAAAAGCGTGACAGTGTCTGGAACGCCATGCTGGGTCTGGGCAAGAACACGCACTATCACCATACGGTGAATGTCAACTATACCATTCCGATCAATAAGATTCCGGCATTGGATTTCATGAGCGGTACCGTTCGTTATGGAACCACTTTCGACTGGCTGCGCGCACCGTTCTCCGCCGACTCCATCGGTAATACCATTCAAAACTCACAGCAATGGGCCTGGGCCGGTCAGGCAAACATGCTTACCCTTTATAATAAGATCCCTTATTTCAAGAAAATCAACGGAAAGAAACCTCCCGGTCAGACACCGAAACCTATTTCACCTCCGCCGGCACCGAAACCTACTACTCCTCCTGTTCCAGGCGCAAAACCGGCCAGAACCGACACGACGAAGAAGAAAGAAAAGCAGCAATACGATATTGTGGAATATCTGGCGCGTGCCGTAATGAGTATCAAAACCGCTTCTGTGAATTACACGGATACACGCGGAACTATTTTGCCCGGCTATAACAGGCAGACCAGCATTCTTGGCTTTGATAATAATTTCGGCGGACCCGGCGCAGGCTTTCTGCTGGGCGAACAGGATCACTACGGTGGCGACAAAGCCCACTATGGGATATATGCAGCTGAACACGGCTGGCTGGTGCAAACAGCATCCCTGTTTACACCCTTTGCGCGAACGAGAGTCCGGAACCTCAACGGTCGTATGAATCTGGAACCCCTGCCCGATCTGAAAATTGAACTTACCGCCAATATCAACAGGGCCAACAGCCAGAACGAGTATTTCCGCTGGAACCCGATCATTCATGACTATACCAGCGAAACACCTTCCGAAACCGGAAACTTCAGCATGTCCTATATGATGTTGCGGACCTCATTGGTGAAGGACCGGAGTGATCATTCATCTCCCCTGTTCGAACAGTTCCTGCAAAACAGGGTGGTCATTTCACAAAGGCTGGGGTATGCCAACAAAAGGAATTCCTCCGGTCCTCTTCCCACGCAATATGCCGACGGATACAGTGGCACGTCACAGGATGTGCTGATACCGGCTTTCCTGGCCGCCTATTCCGGCAAAAACGCTTCCAACTTCAGTCTGAGTCCCTTCCTGAATATTCCCAAACCGAACTGGAGAATCACATACGACGGACTTTCCAAAAATGAAAAATTTAAAAAGTATTTCAAGTCTTTCACCCTATCGAATGCCTACCGTTCAAGCTACAGCATCGGATCTTATGCCACAAACCTGAATTTCACGGATCTCAATGGTGATGGATGGGGTGATGGATTGAGAAACACAACGGGTGACTTTTATTCAAAATACAACATTGCCGCCGTCACACTTTCAGAGCAGTTCAGCCCCCTGATCAATGCCGACATGACATGGCACAGTGGCCTGATTACAAAAGTGGAACTGAAAAAAGACCGGACCTTGTCGTTGAGCGTTACCAGCAGCCAGGTGACGGAGCTGAACGGGAAAGAAATTGTCATCGGTACCGGATACAGTTTCAAAATCAGAGAGCTCAAATTGAACTCTGCGTATTTCAAGAAACCCATCAAAAGCGATCTGAAGGTAAAAATCGATGTTTCTTTCCGGAACAACCAGACCATCATCCGGAAAATGGATCCGGAATACAATCAGCTTACTTCGGGACAGAATCTGCTCTCTATCAAGGCTTCCGCCGATTATTTGCTGAGCGATAAGCTAAGCCTGCGATTGTTCTGCGATTATATCAGAACGAACCCACTTGTTTCGACATCGTTCCTGACTTCCAATACAAACGTGGGTATTGCCCTGCGCCTGACATTGTAATTTGTTTCCAAAAAAAATGGCAAACCTCTTGCCCATTTTATTTAAAACATATCTTTGCACCGAATGAACCAAGACATCTGATCTATTATGAATTTTCCCGACAACCTGAAATACACAAAAGATCACGAATGGATTCGTGTCGAAGGCAATACAGCCACAGTTGGCATTACTGATTTCGCACAAGGCGAACTGGGTGATATTGTATATGTCGAGATCGAAACAAAAGGCGAAACCCTCAAACACGAAGAGGTATTCGGAACTGTGGAAGCGGTCAAAACCGTTTCCGATCTTTTCATGCCGCTGAGCGGAAAGATTCTGGAAGTGAATCCAAATCTGACAACCAAACCGGAAAGCGTGAATAAGGATCCGTTTGGTGAAGGCTGGATGATTAAAATTGAAATCAGCAATCCCGGAGAAATCAACTCACTGCTCAACGCGGCTGACTACAAGAAGCTGACCGGTCATTGATACCCTAGGGCTGACGCCGTAACCGGAACAACATGTTTCTAAACAAAATGAAATGGGCATTGCTTTGGGCACTGCTCATTTTTATTTTATGCACCATTCCGGGCCAGGACATCCCGCACATTTCTTTTCTGGAGCTTCTTCGTTTCGACAAATTTGTTCATGCCGCGATGTTCTTTGTCCTTTGTCTGCTCATGGCCCGTGGCTTCTCGTTGCAGACCAGCTTCCTTTTCCTGAACAGGCATTATCTCGCAATCTCCGCTTTGATATGCGTTGCTTACGGTGGCTCACTGGAAATCATTCAGGGTACCTGGTGCGTAGGAAGAACAGCGGATATTTATGATTTTATTGCCAATAGTTTCGGAGTGCTGATAGCTGTTCTTTCATACAGGAAAACGGAAGCTCTCTTCCTTAACCGCTTTCTCAACTAATCAATGACATGAACTTAACCTGGAAAATCAGTCACTTTACAGAACTCAGCATTCAGGAGTTGTATGACGTTTTCCACCTCCGGATCGCCGTTTTTGTGGTGGAACAGAACTGCTCTTACCAGGATGCCGACGGGAAAGACCAGTCGTCATGGCATGTCATGGGCTTTGATGGTGAGGGAACGTTACGCGCCTATTCACGCATATTGCCTGCAGGGATTTCCTTCCCGGAGGCTTCTATCGGCCGGGTAATCACATCGGATAAAGCACGGGGCACAGGCGCCGGACGTGAGCTGATGCTGCAGTCTCTTTCCTTTCTGAAGACAAAGTTCGGAGACATCCCTGTTCGCATCGGCGCACAATCCTACCTTAAAAAATTCTATTCTTCCTTCGGGTTTGACGTTGTCAGTGCTGAATACCTGGAGGATAATATACCCCATGTGGAGATGCTCCGCCGCCCGGATTAAACAATCATCCCTGCACCTACTGTGACATTGGAGGCTTCATCAATCAGAATGAGACTGCCGGTATTTCTGTTGTAAGCATAGGAATCGGCATACAGAGGCTGGGAAGTCCGGATTGAAATCCTTGCAATGTCATTCAATCCGATCGTCAGATCCGTCTCTTCATTGTCAAGTGTGCTGATGTTGACTTTGTACCGGATCTCCTTTACCACGCAGCGTAACTCTTTGGAAGTGTGACGCATGACATAACGCCCTCCTGCCTGCAATTTCTTTTCAGCAAGCCAGCAGATCATCAGCTCAATATCCTGTTTGGGTTCAGGGACTTCCGTTTCGGCCACAATGAGATCCCCTCTGGAAATATCAATCTCATCTTCCAGGGTAAGTGTGACGCTCATGGGTGCATAGGCAAGTTCCAGTTCTTCTCCGGCACTGTCGATGGATTTAATCCGGGATGAAAAGCCTGAAGGCAGAACGCGCACGCGGTCACCTTTTTTGAACACACCCCCTGCTATCCTGCCTGCATAGCCGCGGTAGTCGTGATAATCAGCGCTCATCGGCCGTATCACATACTGAACCGGAAAGCGGGCTCCGCTGAGATTTTTATCCTGCGTAATATCGATGTGTTCAAGCAGAGAAAGCAATGCCGGCCCTTTATACCAATCCATGAGGACAGATTGATCCACCACATTATCTCCTTTGAGGGCGCTGATTGGAATGAAATGCAAATCCAGTTTTTCCATTCCGGCGGCAAACGCTTTGTAATCACGCTGAATGGATTGATAAACATCCTCACTGTATCCGACCAGGTCCATTTTGTTCACGCAAACAACTACATGCGGGATGCGCAGCAGTGATGCGATATACGTGTGGCGCTTGGTCTGCTCAATAACTCCTTTGCGGGCATCGATGAGAATCAGCGCCACATTTGCCGTTGAGGCGCCGGTCACCATGTTACGCGTATACTGGATATGGCCCGGTGTATCGGCTATGATGAATTTCCGGTAGGGTGTGGCGAAATAGCGGTAAGCCACATCAATTGTGATTCCCTGCTCACGTTCCGCACGCAGACCATCCGTCAGCAAAGCGAGATTGACATAATCTTCGCCACGCTTTTCGCTGGAAGCCCGGATGGACTCATACTGATCTTCAAAAATCGACTTGCTGTCATACAGCAACCGGCCGATGAGCGTACTTTTGCCATCATCGACTGAACCGGCTGTTGTAAATCTCAGCAGTTCCGTTTCGAGGTAAGCTTCACTTGAAAAATCTGACATTTCGTTTCTTTTTATAATTGAACCTGTGATTCCTTTTCCGCTGCCGTTCAGAAGTAGCCCGCTTTTTTCCGGTCTTCCATGGCCGCTTCCGATCTTTTGTCGTCAATCCGGCTGCCGCGTTCCGTTACACGTGAAGAGGCAACCTCCTCAATGATTTCATCCAGTGTGGAGGCATCGGATGAGACAGCACCGGTACATGACATGTCGCCGATGGTCCGGAACCTGACCCGTTTTCTTTCCACCTTTTCGCCCGGTTTAAGCTGCATGAAAGAGGAATGCGCATAAATCACCTGATCGCGGACGAAACATTCGCGTTCATGGGTGAAATAGATGCTGGGGATTTCTATTTTCTCCTGCTGAATGTATTGCCACACATCCATTTCGGTCCAGTTACTGATTGGAAACACCCTGAAATGCTCTCCCTGACTTTTCCTGCCGTTGAATAAATTCCAAAGCTCCGGCCGTTGATTCCGGGGATCCCATTGGCTGAATTCATCACGGTGGGAGAAGAAGCGTTCTTTTGCGCGTGCTTTTTCCTCATCCCTCCTGGCCCCTCCGATAGCGGCGTCAAACTTGTATTCGCTGATTGCATCCAGTAAGGTGACCGTCTGCAAAGCGTTGCGGGAGGCATTGACTCCTTTTTCTTCGGCAACACGTCCCTGGTCAATGGAATCCTGCACACTACGCACAATCAGCTTCGCACCAATCCGGTCAACCCACCAATCACGGTAAGAAATGGTTTCTTCAAAATTGTGGCCGGTGTCGATGTGCATGAGAGGAAAAGGTATTCGTGCCGGCCAGAAAGCTTTGCGTGCCAGCCAGCTGACTACAATCGAATCTTTACCTCCGCTGAAAAGCAATACCGGATTTTCAAATTGCGCGGCCACTTCACGCAAGATGTAAATACTCTCTGATTCAAGTTCTTTCAGGTGGCTGAGTTTGTAGTCGTTCATGTGGGTCATTCTCCTTTAAAAAATTAGCATCTTCATTTATCAGGCGTATCCGAGGGCTTTCATTATTTTAGAAACACAGTCATTCACGCTCATGGTTGCCGTATCGAGTTCGATGGCGGCTCCTTGAGGCGCTTCAAAAGGAGCATGAATACCGGTAAAGTCAGGCAGTTCCCCTTTGCGTGCTTTTGCATACAGACCCTTGACATCCCTTTCCTCGCAAACGGCCAGCGGCGAATTGACATATACTTCCATAAAATCATTTTCACCGATCACAGCCCTTGCCTTTCTGCGAATCACCTCTGTAGGACTTACAAAACAACAGACGGTGATGAGTCCGCATTGAACAAACAACCGTGTGACTTCCGCAATACGCCGGATATTCTCCATCCTGTCGGCTTCGCTGAAGCCAAGATTGCTGTTGAGGCCCGAACGTATGTTGTCGCCATCCAGGACTTGCGTCAGGCGGCCTCTGGCATACAGCTCTTTTTCAAGTGCGACGGCCAGCGTTGTTTTACCTGACCCGCTGAGTCCGGTCATCCAGATGGCCTTGCCTTGCTGACCAAGTATTTTTTCCTTCGCTTCCCTGCTTAATATCTTATCTGTCGGGAAAATGGATTGCGGCATGTTTCTGAATTTTTGGTTTTGTTACAACAAAAAAGGCCTTTCCTGAATCAGGAAAGGCCTTTGAATACTATTTCTTATATATAGTTAAGTCTTTCCTTTATCAATAGCAACACATCATACAGCAATTCGCTGCAAACAGGATGGCACTTGATTTATGGTTTAAAGACTTGTTCATTTCTGGAGCAAACATACATCCTTTTCTCTTATCTGCAAAATCCGGCAGTAAAAACAGGGTCAGCCTGTTCCGGCGGCACCCTCCTGATGCAGTTCATTGGGAAGATATCCTGCTCAGGCACCGGGAGAGGTCAGGGCCTGCCGGGGCTGTTGGAATTCTATTACCTTTGTGCTTTCAATAATCCAATGGCCAAACCAAATATTCCTGATTTTAGCAAAACACCTGTTATCGACCAGGTGGGGATCGAAGAACGTGTAGCGCGGTTTAATACGCGCAGCATCAAGAAAGATTCGAAAGTAAAGGGTCTTAAGCTGGTCCTCAGCATGATCGACCTCACGACTCTGGAGGGGAAAGACACGGAAGGCAAAGTGAAGCAGATGTGTTACAAAGCTTCTCACCTGCACAGCAGTCTCCCCGGCTTACCAACCGTTGCAGCCGTTTGCGTATACCCATCCATGGTACGCATTGCAAAAGAATCGGTGAAGGGCACGGGAGTTAAAGTAGCCTCTGTGGCAACAGCCTTTCCAAGCGGACAATCGACCCGTCAGGTAAAACTGCTGGATACCCGTTTCGCTGTGGAAGAAGGTGCAGATGAAATCGATATGGTTATTTCCAGGGGTGAATTCCTGAAAGGGAATTACAACTTTGTGTTTGATGAGATTGCTGCCATCAAGGAAGCTTGCGGCAAAGCAAGGCTGAAGGTGATTTTTGAAACAGGAGAATTATCGACCCTCGACAATGTGCGCCGTGCCAGCGAAATAGCCATGTACGCAGGTGCCGATTTCATCAAGACATCCACCGGAAAGATTTCCCCGGCAGCCACGATGCCGGTCACACTGGTAATGCTCGAAGCTATACGTGATTATTATTATGCTACAGGTACAATGATCGGAATGAAACCGGCCGGTGGTATCTCAACCGCAAAAAGCGGACTTCAATACCTGGTCATGCTTCGGGAAACACTGGGCAGTGCCTGGCTTACCAATGAATGGTTCCGCTTTGGGGCAAGCAGCCTGGCAAACGATGTTCTCATGCAACTGGCCAAAGAAACCAGCGGTGTTTACCAGAGTAAAGATTATTTTTCAGTCGACTGATACCCTATAAAATGGCAAAGACCAAAAACAGCATCAAACCACTCAATTTCAGTTCGGGCTGGGATTACGCACCCGCTCCGGAAAGTACGGAACACATCCGCCTGGAAAAGCAATACGAGCTTTTCATCGGAGGCAAATTTGTCAAACCTTCCAAAGGCAAGTATTTCGACACGATCAATCCGGCTACGGAAAAAAAGATCGCATCCGTGGCAGACGCCGACGAGAAAGATGTGGATCTGGCGGTGGCGGCGGCCCGCAAAGCATACGACAAAGTATGGAGCAAAATGCCGGCAGCCGAACGTGCCAAATATATATTCAGGATTGCCCGTATCATTCAGGAAAGGGCCCGTGAGTTTTCTGTAATTGAAACCATGGATGGAGGAAAACCCATTCGCGAATCACGTGATATTGATATTCCACTCGCAGCCAATCACTTCTTTTATTACGCAGGCTGGGCCGATAAGCTCGAGTATGCTTTTCCGAACCGGAACCCTTCCTCATTGGGTGTTGCAGGTCAGATTATTCCCTGGAACTTCCCTTTGCTGATGGCTGCCTGGAAAATAGCTCCGGCTCTTGCAACAGGCAACACCGTTGTTCTCAAGCCCGCCGAAACAACTCCTCTTACAGCGCTTAAGCTGGCAGAGGTTATCCGCGACAGCGGACTTCCCGAAGGCGTTGTGAATATCATTACCGGTGCCGGAAGAACGGGCGCAGCCATTGTGGGTCATCCCAACGTGAACAAGATTGCCTTTACCGGAAGCACCGACGTTGGAAAGATGATCCAAAAATCAATTGCGGGCACCGACAAAAAACTGACTCTTGAACTGGGCGGAAAAGCCGCACATATCATTTTTGAAGATGCGCCGATTGACCAGGCGGTGGAAGGCATTGTGAACGGAATCTTTTTCAACCAGGGTCATGTATGCTGTGCCGGTTCGCGTTTGTTTATCCAGGAAGGCGTGGCGGATGTGGTTATCCGGAAGCTGAAAGACCGGATGGAAACCCTCATTGTGGGCGATCCGCTGGATAAAAACACCGACATCGGAGCCATCAATTCCAAACCCCAGCTGGAAACAATACGCAAGTATATTCAGATCGGTAAAAACGAGGGTGGCGAAATTTATGAAAGCTCATGCAGCCTCCCATCCAAAGGTTATTTCTGCAGGCCAACCCTGTTTTTGAACGCTTCCCAGTCACACCGTATTGTTCAGGAAGAGATCTTCGGACCTGTGCTTACCATACAGACTTTCCGCACGGTTGAAGAAGTCATCGAGAAAGCGAACAACATACCTTATGGTTTGTCGGCAGGTGTATGGACCGACAAAGGATCCAAAATATTTAACCTCACATCAAGGCTTCGTGCCGGGGTGATCTGGGCAAACACATACAATAAATTTGATCCTACTTCACCTTTCGGCGGCTACAAAGAAAGCGGCTTTGGCAGGGAAGGTGGCTTGCATGGCCTGATGCCTTATCTGAAATTTTAACAACCCATTGATACCATGACCCGATTGGACGTTCTGAAAACATACAAGATATACATCGGCGGACAGTTCCCACGCACTGAGTCGGGACGATATTATCCGCTTACAGGCAAAAACAATCTGCCTCTGGCGAATGTCTCGCTTAGTTCCCGAAAGGATTTCCGCAACGCAGTTGTAGCAGCCCGTTCGGCTTTTGCCGGCTGGAGCACACGCCCCGCTTTCAACCGCGGACAAATTCTTTACCGCATTGCAGAAATGCTTGAAGGCCGCAAGGATCAGTTTATCACCGAACTGACGATGCAGGGCTCCACTGCCAAACAGGCGGAAACAGAAGTGGCTCAATCGATCGACAGACTTGTTTATTATGCAGGATGGTGCGACAAATACCAGGCGCTCTTCAGTTCAGTGAATCCTGTTGCAAGCTCACACTTTAACTTTTCTGTTGCCGAAGCCATGGGCGTGGTGTCCATCCTTGCCCCGGAGAAGTCCTCCCTGTTGGGAATTGTTACCGCCATCGCTCCTGTTATTGCCGGAGGGAACACCTGTGTCGTTCTGGCTTCCGAATCAATGCCTTTGTGCGCCGTTACCTTTGCAGAAGTCCTGCATTCCTCTGATGTTCCCGGAGGCGTGGTCAATATTCTCACAGGCAATGCTGCTGAGTTGCATAAACATTTTGCTTCCCACATGGATGTGAACGCAGGTATTTATTATGGCAGCAACAAAACCCATATTCTGGCAATCCGGGAACAGGCAAGTCTCAATGTGAAACGTATATTCGTTCATCCCGACTCAGCCATTTCAGCTCAGGGCCCTTATCAGATCATGGAAACCCAGGAGATTAAAACAACCTGGCATCCCGTTGAACAAATCGGTCCTGGGAAAGCCGGCTACTAAGATCCGCTCATCTTTCAAGCGCGAATGATCAATGAACACTCCTGAAGCCAACCGGGCTGACCTGAATTCCCTGCTTACAATCGCCATACAGGCGGCATTGCTTGCCGGTGCTGAAATCCTTAAAATATACGAAAGCGGGTTCTCGGTTGCCTACAAGAAAGATAAAAGTCCTCTTACGGAGGCCGACCAGAATGCTCACCTTTGCATTTCCAGTGTCCTGGCTCCAACCGGTATTCCTTTATTAAGTGAAGAAGGAAATCCCATCCCTTACAAAGAACGCAAAGACCTTGATCGTCTCTGGATTGTGGACCCACTGGATGGCACAAAAGAATTCATTCAGAAAAACGGTGAGTTTACAGTCAACATTGCCCTTATTCAGAATCAAAAAGCAGTCCTTGGTGTGATCTATCAGCCTACTGAGCGGCTTCTTTACTTTGCATCTGAAAAAGGAGCCTTCAAAATTGAAAATTGTCCCTCGTCCGGCAGCAAGGCCGATGAATGGATCACACATTTGAACAAAGCACAAAAACTTCCATTGCGGCAAACAAGGAAAACGCTTGCAGTCGCAGTCAGCCGTTCGCATCAGGGAAAAGAAACCGCTTTGTTTATTGAAACACTTCAGGCAAGGCAGCCCGGTCTGGTTCTTGTATCAGCCGGCAGTTCACTCAAATTCTGCCTGCTTGCAGAAGGCACAGCCGACCTCTATCCCCGCTTCGGCCCAACAAATGAATGGGATACCGCTGCCGGACAAGCCATTCTCGAACAGGCAGGCGGCGAAGTCATTGACAGTAAAACTGAAAAGCCAATGCTGTATAACCGGGAAGTGATCCTTAACAATTCCTTTCTGGCCCGTGCCAAACTGCCAGTTGAATAAAATGCCGGATATCTGGCTTTTTTTTAAGGAATGGGCGCGGGATCAGGCTCTTTCGGGCTGGAATCCGCAAATTCTTTGTAATATTGCAAGGAATAAAATTATCATAGAAAAATGAATAAAGTCGCATTGATTACCGGTATAACCGGACAAGATGGAGCCTATCTGGCGGAATTTCTCCTGAAAAAGGGATATACCGTTCACGGGGTAAAAAGAAGAAGCTCCATGTTCAATACCGAACGGATCGATCATTTGTATAAAGATACACATGAGAACAAGGTCAATTTCTTTCTTCATTACGGCGATCTGACCGATTCCACCAATCTGATACGGATCATCCAGGAAGTTCAGCCGGACGAGATCTACAATCTTGCTGCGCAGTCGCACGTAAAAGTTTCTTTTGAAACACCTGAATATACGGCAAACGCAGATGCTCTTGGTACTCTGCGCATACTGGAAGCCATCCGCATCCTGAAACTGGAAAAGAAAACAAAATTTTATCAGGCTTCCACTTCTGAGATGTACGGTCACGTGCAGGAGATTCCTCAGAAAGAAACAACCCCGTTCTACCCTCGCAGTCCTTATGGAGTGGCCAAGGTATATTCCTTCTGGATTACCAAGAACTACCGTGAAGCGTATAAAATATTTGCCTGTAACGGGATTCTGTTTAACCACGAAAGTCCAATCCGCGGAGAAACATTTGTCACCCGTAAGATTACCCGTGCCGTTTCAAAGATCCATCTGGGTCTTCAGGAAAAAATGTTCCTGGGGAATGTGGATGCGGAACGCGACTGGGGACATGCGAAAGACTATGTGGAAGGGATGTGGCTGATGCTGCAACAGGAAGAAGCCGATGATTATGTACTCGCCACAGGGAAAAAGATTTCTGTGAAACGATTCGTTGAAATGGCTTTTTCAGAAGTAGGAATTCAGCTCGAATGGAAAGGAAAAGGAGTGGATGAAAAGGCCATCAATAAAGCCAATGGGAAAGTCGTTGTTGAAATCGATCCTAAATATTTCCGCCCGACGGAAGTGGATCTTCTCATCGGAGACGCATCAAAAGCGAAAAAGAACCTTGGCTGGGAGCCCAAGCACAGCCTGGAACAGCTTGTGAAAGAAATGGTGGCATCCGATGTGAAGCTCTTTGAAAAAGACAAATACCTGCTGGAAGGCGGGCATGAAATCAAGAATTTTCATGAATAAACACGTTCCGGCCTGATCATCACCCGGCGTTTTCAAATTCAATGCAATGGACAAAAATTCTAAAATATACATTGCCGGCCACCGCGGAATGGTGGGATCAGCAATTATACGAAAGCTCGCACGTGAAGGGTATGTGAATGTGCTTACCAGGAGTTCCAAAGAACTTGACCTCCGGAATCAGAAAGCGGTTGCCGGTTTTTTTGAAAAAGAAAAACCGGATTATGTATTCCTCGCTGCCGCCAAAGTCGGGGGCATTCATGCAAACAATACATACCGTGCTGAATTTCTGTATGACAACCTGATGATTCAGAGCAATGTCATTCATAATTCCTGGAAGAATGGTGTCAAAAAATTAATGTTCCTGGGATCTTCCTGTATATATCCCAAGCTTGCACCACAGCCCCTCCGGGAAGATTACCTCCTGACCGGATTGCTTGAGCCTACGAATGAGCCATACGCTATTGCCAAAATCGCAGGAATTAAAATGTGTGATGCATACCGCAGCCAGTATGGATGTAATTACGTTTCGGTGATGCCCACCAATTTATACGGGCCGAACGACAATTACGATCTCAACAATTCGCATGTTCTGCCTGCACTTCTCCGCAAATTTCATACGGCAAAGGAAGAGGGCAGCAAACACGTTGAAATCTGGGGCAGCGGAGCACCTTTGCGCGAATTTCTTCATGTGGATGATCTCGCGGATGCCTGCTTCCATCTTTTCCTTCACTACAATGAGCCCGGCCTTGTTAACATCGGCAGCGGAGAAGAAATAACAATCAAAGACCTGGCCCTGCTTATTCAAAAGATTGTCGGGTTCAAAGGAGCCCTTACCTGGAATTCATCCAAACCTGACGGCACGATGCGCAAACTGCTGGATGTAAGTAAGCTTCACGGGTTCGGGTGGAAACACAAAATAGAACTTGAAGAGGGCATCCGGGGAGTATACGAAGAAATGAAGGTGAAATTAAAAGCCCCTTCGATCTGATCCATAAACGGGGTTTCTAATTGCCTTTACCGGGTTAAACACATGAGAGTCCGATTCTTTCTGCTTTCTTTTTTCTTTTTTGCCACCTTGCTTCTTCCTGCTCAGCAGAACGAACCACTGAACCGTCAATTCAGCCTGCCCTATTCTGAATCAGCCCATCTATCCGACTCTCTGCGAGTTGCTGAAAACCAATCCGGCTCTCTTTCCGCAATCAGTCAGGCATCCTGCTTCAGGCCTTTTATAGTCCCCATCAGTTATCCGGCCAAAACAAAAAACGGATCGCTTTTATACAGGAAGTTAAAAAAAGAAAACCTCATTATCATTGACGATACTGCCGATAAGTTTCATGTGAGCATTGATCCTTTGATGGACCTGGATTATGGAAAGGATCAAGCACGAACCTATGCCCATGCGCTTACCGTGAATACGCGCGGAGTAATCGTCCGGGGAAGCATCGGTTCCCATTTTGCATTTGAAACTTCCGTTTATGAAAATCAAAGCTGGCAACCTTTTTATATCGACAGTTTTGCCCGAACCAGCAAGGTCATTCCGGGACAGGGGCGCTGGAAAACATTTAAGCAAGGCGGATTTGATTATTCAATGTCTTCGGGTTATATATCCTATTCCCTTGGCAGGCATTTAAACATACAGGCTGGCAATGGCAAGCACTTTGTGGGCGACGGATACAGGTCGCTGTTGTTGTCGGATAATGCCTTCAATTATCCCTATTTGAGAATCACGACAACGTTCGGACCTTTTCAGTACACGAATCTGTATGCCTCATTCATGAACCTGACGAGTGATACGCACGGTCCGGCCAATACCGAACGTTTATACCAAAAAAAATCAGCCAGCTTTCAGATGCTCAGCATCAACCTTCATCCGCGCATACAACTGGGATTTTTTCAGGGGCTGATTGCACAGGGAGCAGACAGCACGAACAGGCAGCATCTTGACTTTTACTATTACAATCCGGTCATTGGCGTGAGTGCCCTCAAGTATGGCTTCAATGATCCGAATCATATTCTGATGGGGTCGACATTGAAAGTGAAAGTCTGCAGCTTCTTCACGCTTTATGCCCAGTATATGCTCGATGGTATTGCACTCAGCTCGCCGGGAGGCTCCATTTACAACCGGCAGGGTTTCCAGGTTGGCGGAAAATTAAAGGACCTGTTCACCATCCGGAACCTTCATCTGCAACTGGAATACAATCAGGTCAGACCTTACTCTTATGCTGCTGCCGGTGCGAGCGAAAGTTACAGTCACTACAATCAGCCATTAGCCGATCCCCTGGGCGCCAATTTCAAAGAAGCCATTGCTATTCTTGATTACCGTGTCAAGGATTTTTTTGTGGAACTCAAATGCAATTACGCTTTGATGGGCGCTGATTCAATAGGCCGGTATTACGGACAGAATATCTTCAGTTCAGACAACAATGCCTATTTCGGAACCAATCCGAATTCCACCCCTACCCTTCAGGGAGTCAGAACAACGCTCCGGATTTACGAATTTAAAGTCGGCTATCTGGTCAATCCGGCTTATAATCTGAATATAATGGCGGGAATCCTTCTGAGAGACTATCAGAACAGTTCAATAAACAATAAAACCAATTATATTTACCTGGGCATACGAACATCGCTTTCAAATCTGTATTACGATTTCTGATGGCCTTTATTTAGAGAAAACAAAGTGGATATCATCATTCTGACATTTTTTACTGCATTTTTTGTCGTGCTTCTTTCGACGCCTGCTTTGATCAAGGTGGCTATCCTGAAACGGCTTTTTGACGAGCCCGGTGATGAGCGGAAATTGCATAAGCGCATGATACCGACTATCGGAGGTATTATCATTTTTGCCGGCACGCTCTTCTCATTTGCACTTTGGTTTCCTGTAGAAAAAATTCATGAATTCGATGTCATGGTTAAGTCTATCAACGACTTTAAATACATCGTGGCTACAGTGCTCATCTTATTTTTCGTTGGTGTAAAGGATGACATCATTGGCACTGCTCCCATTAAAAAGCTTGTGGCACATGTGATCGTCGGCATGGTACTGGTTCAAATGGCTGAAATCAAATTAACCAGCATGCATGGCATTTTAGGCATTACCAACCTGCCGGCATGGGCGGGTGTCTTTGTTTCTCTGTTTACATATATTGTCGTGGTAAATGCTTTTAACCTCATTGACGGGGTAGATGGTCTCGCGGCCGGAGTTGGAGTGATTGCTTCGCTCGCTTTCGGCACCTGGTTTTATTTTGCAGGCGACCTCGTCATGGCTGCACTTGCTGTGGCGCTTGCAGGGTCTCTGGTGGCCTTCCTTATTTTTAACTTCAACCCCGCCAAAATATTCATGGGCGATTCGGGATCTCTTTCCATTGGTCTCATTATTTGTGTGCTTGCAATCAAAATGGTGCAGACCGATCAGGCGGAGGCTTTTATCAAAACCCCTCTGGCATACGTTTGCAAGCCCATATTTGCCATGTGCGTACTGGTATACCCATTGGTGGATACGCTTCGGATTTTTGTATACAGGACTGTCAGAGGGCTTTCGCCTTTTTCTGCAGACAGGAATCACCTGCATCACCTGCTCATTGATGGCGGCTGTTCCCACAAGCAAACCGTTCTCATTATATATGGATTCAATATTTTCATGATTGCCCTTGCCATCATGCTGCGTTCGCTGGAACCGACCTGGGCCTTTATCATTATAGGCGCCACAGCCATTGTTCTTGCACAGATTCCTCAGATATTCAAACGCATGAAATCCGCAAAGCAAGCATGAGTGTTTCCTCTGGCGTTGCAAAACACGGATCCCGCTATTTACGTGTTACCTCGTTCATCTGCTGTCTGTTTTTTCCTTTTGTCCACACATTATCTGCACAACAAAATTTTCCGCTCGAGCGGGACGCGTTGACTCCTTACGACAAATTGCTGAACGATAAAGATGTGGATTACCACAGCTCTGTTAAACCTTTTTTGAATAATGAATTAGTAAGGGTGAATGACAGTTCCATTCATTACCGCCATTTTAAGCCTAAACAACTGAATGACTCGGTATCCGGAATCAAAGCCTGGGAGCTTTCCATTACTCCGTCCAATGTTAATCTGACAGGTGGCTACGATTTTTTGAATCATTCTCAGACAGCTGATGCGTACGGCGCTATAGGTTTGAGGCTTTGCTACAAAACAAAATTTGCTTTCGTCTTTAATTATCTGGGCGGTTATTCCCGGTTCCCCGGATACGTTGACTCCATAGTCAGATCCACACATGTTGTACCGGGTACCGGAAGCGCTTACCGATCGGGAAATGGGTATTCGTACCAGGATTATTACGGCTATCTCTCTTTTTCGCCAAACCGGATCTTCAATTTTCAACTGGGGAAAGACAAACATTTCTTTGGAGACGGGTACCGGTCTATGTTCTTATCTGACAATGCCGCCAATTATCCTTTTTTCAAAATTCAGGCGCATGTCTGGAAAATCAAATGGGTGAATTTGTTCACGCAGATGACGGATGCAACAGCTCCTTCCGCGCTTCAGAAAGATTTTAAGTCCAAGTATGCCTCTATGCAATACCTCAGCTGGAATGTAACCAAACGCATCAATATCAGCTTTTTTGAAGCCATTGTCTGGCAGGGAACCGATTCCAGCAGGTACAGGGGATTTGACGTCAACTACCTGAACCCGGTTCTTTATTATCGCCCTACCGAATTTTCATTGGGATCACCGGATAATGCTTTTGTAGGAATAGCAACAAAAATAAAACTGCCGCTCAGCCTTCAGTTTTATGGTCAATTGATGCTGGATGAATTTTCTTTTAAAGAAATGATTGCACGTACCGGATGGTGGGGCAATAAGTATTCCGCACAGGCAGGCATTAAAGCATTTGATGTGGCCGGGATACGAAACCTGAGTATGCTGGCTGAGTTTAATTATGTAAGGCCTTATACATACTCCCACGGCAGTGTTCAGCAGAATTACGGGCATTACAATCAATCACTGGCTGATCCTTTCGGTGCAAACTTCGAAGAGTTTGATGGCATGCTGAATTACAGAGTTAAACGATATATCTTTGAAATAAAGGGTGTAGCTGCACTGACAGGAATTGATACCGCCGGCATCAATTTCGGACAAAATATTTTTCTTCCTTATTCAACACATCCTTCTGATTTTGGAAATCATGTTGGTCAGGGGCGGAAAATGATCGTCGGCACCGCTGAACTCCGGATTGGTTATTTAATTATTCCTTCCCTGAATCTGAAAGCCGAGCTTGGCTTTGGATATCATGTTGAAAGTGCCGCAGGGCTTCCCAAAACCCAAAGCGCCCTGATTACTTTTGGAATCAAAAGCTCTCTTTACAATTCCTACCGCGACTAAGATTCACCTTTCTGCCAATTCAGAAAATTTCACTATCCTTGTATAGGACAGGTTATGAAAAAAATTGTTGTATTCACAGGAGCCGGTATAAGTGCGGAAAGTGGTATAAAAACCTTTCGCGACACGGACGGCTTGTGGGAAGAATACAAAATAAGCGATGTAGCCACTCCCGAAGCCTGGGTCAAAAACGCTTCTCTTGTCATTGACTTTTACAACCAGCGAAGGAAACAAGTACTCCAAGCAAAACCCAACGAAGCTCACCTTACATTGAGTAAGCTGGAGGAACAGTTCGAGGTACACATCATCACACAAAATATAGACGACCTTCACGAACGCGCCGGCTCATCCAGAGTGCTTCATCTGCATGGCGAAATTTTGAAAAGCCGCAGTACTGCCGATCCGGCATTGATCTATCCCATTCAGGGATGGGAACTTAAACTGGGTGATAAATGCTCAAAAGGCTCACAACTGAGGCCGCATATTGTCTGGTTTGGCGAATCGGTGCCGAACATGGAAAGGGCTCAGCACATTGCTTCTAGAGCCGACATTTTCATTATTATCGGCACTTCTCTCAATGTATATCCGGCAGCCGGACTTGTTGAATATGCACCGGAAGAAACGCCCAAGTATCTGGTGGATCCCAATCCGGTCAGCAATTCCATGTTTATCAAAAACCTTCATATGATCCGTGAAAAAGCCGGAAAAGGTGTCACTCAACTGGCAGAATTGCTGTTAATGAATCCCTGACCATTTTTCCCTGGCTTAATACAACGCGATTTAATTTCAGGCTGGACAAATTTCTTCCTGTTGCATTTCTCATTTCAGTTTTCCGTTTACCATAGCCTTTTTACATAAATTGCTGTTGAATGCAAACTTGTTTCCTTTTCTTGCTGGATGAGTTTAACAGGATGATTCACATGCTGAATTCAGATTGAGAATCCGATTTTATACACAATCCCGTTCCTAAAATAATCCAGACAATTACCTGCCTCATCTGAGTTTTGCAATAAATTCAAACCTTTAATAAATACGCCTTCGGCAAATCCTGTTTGCGAAAATTTGAACCTGCTTTTTAAAAATATTCACATTCCTTTAATTGAATTGCGCTTCCCCCATCCGGAGGCAGAGATCGTCCTGCCAGATACAATTACCTGTATATCAGGGCATTTAACGACTGCCTTTCTTGTGCTGTAAAATAAATTTCCGGATCGTTTCAAATTTTTTCTCAGCATACTGACGAATATCATAGATAAAAAAAAAGAAATAAATCACCTTCCGCGATTGATCAATGACATTACCTGGCTAAGAATGCGTGGCTTTCATTTTTGTATAATCGGGCAAATATTTTTACATTGCAGTCTTGATTTACTGATGTTTTAAGGGAAACATGGCAGCTATTTTTCATCCCTGCAAAATTTTAGCCATGGCCCTTAGATTGAGTTTTGCTCAGAAATTTCTTTTGATACCTGATTATTAGTTATGACCACCTCAGACAACATATTTGAATTGATTAAGTCTCTTAGTCCCTCTGAAAAGGGGTACATTAAGAAACTTTCGTCATTTCATGTAAGAGGGGCGCAGAATCAATACATCAAACTATTTGATGCCATAGACAGGCAAGCTGTTTACGATGAAAAAGAACTCGTCCGTAAATTCAAAGGCGAATCCTTTACCAATAACTTCTCGGTTGCAAAAAATTATCTGTACAATTATGTACTGAAGGGACTTGAAGCTTATCACAAGAATGCAAGAGCCGAAATCAGGAGCTATCTGAATCAGGTTGAAATTCTTGAGAACAAAAATCTTTCGTCTCATTGCGAAAAGATTCTTGAAAAAGCCCGGAAACTTGCATTGAAGTATGAGCTCTTCGAAATGCTGGAGGAAGTCATTGAGTGGGAAATTCAATTGCTTTCACGGCGCACTCCCAATGACAAGAACCACAAGCTCATCGTTGCCGGTTACGACGAGCTGTTCGACATTCTGAATAAAAAAGACATTACACTCCGCTATAAAAAAGTTTCCAGTCTTGTTTATGCAAAGATGCACAACAAGGGGGCTATCAGAAGCCTGGAGGAAACGAAGGAATACCGGGACATCATCGAGCAAAGCCCGGGAGGAACAGAACATACTCTCAGAAATTTCAAGGCAAAGCTTTACTGCCTGCTTGCGAATTCCAACTATTATCTTAACATCAACGACTACGAGCGTTCTTATCAGTTCACAACCAAAATACTGAAACTGTGGGAAGATAATTCCCACATGATTGAGACGAATCTTTACAATTTCTTTGGCTGTCTGATCAATAAAGGCGTTTGTGAGTTGAAGTTCAAGAAATACGCCGAACTGAATCAGACAATCAAAAAAGTGGATGATTATTTCGAGCGCTTTCAGCCCGAGAATAATTACCTGCGGCTGAGTCTCTATAATTTTAAATTTTATGTAAGCATCTTCACAGGCCAGCAGGAAAAAGGGCTGGAAATTGCGGATGAAATCGAGCTTCATTTAAACAATGGCCGTTCGCAGGAGGAAGATAAAAAAGCCAGGCAGTTGTTTTACTTCGGCATGAGTTGTCTGTATATCGGAATTGGCGATTATAAATCCGCTAACAAATATGTGAACATGGTCCTCAACGATTTTGAGAGTGACCTGAGGAGTGATTTATTTTGCTTTGCCCACATTTTAAGTATCATTATCCATTTCGAACTTGGCAATAAGGAGTTATTGGAGTACCGGGTTAAATCAACCTATCGCCTCTTGCTGAAACGAAATAAGTTGTACAAAGTCGAATCCCTTATTCTAGACTTTATTAAAGACACGATCTCTGTCATTAATACAGAAGAAGAACAAAAGAAAGCATTCCTGGATTTGAGGGACAAAATGGTAGAGGCTACCGTGTCCAACAGGTTTGAGGAAATCGCACTCGACTATTTTGATTTTATCAGCTGGCTCGAAAGCAAAACCGAAAACCGTTCCTTCCGGGAAATAAAGAGGCGCAAGTTCCTGGCCTCCGTTGAGCTTTCGTCTAAAACCGAAATGGCTTAAAACACCCTCCGCGTCAAGGTTTGTTTCCTCTTTCCATGAATCGTACCCAGGCATGTTATCTCCTATTTTCACCGAATTAGCCAAAATCGGCTTACATTTGTTGAAAATAACCCATATCCTGTGCCCGGTCATAATACATCAAAGGATTCCACCAATCTTTCCTCCGGCCCATCTTTTTTCAGCGGACATGAATTACCCGCCAAAACCCTGTTAGATCGCAAATCCAGGGAGAAAGGTTATGATGGTTTTTTCTCGATTATTCTTGTTCTCGCATTTATACTTTTTGTAATTGTAAAAGTATTCAGTCCACGCAAGCTGAATCAAATGTTTATTGCTTTTATCAAGCCGGCGGCAATGAAGCAGCTGTTACGTGAGGAGTACGCTTTTTCAAACAGAAGTTCCATCCTTCTCATTCTCATTTTTCTCATCATTTTTCCCCTGTTTGCATTTCAGGCCGGCGGTCATTTCATAAAGAGCTTTTCTCTGTTTGGGCTATCGCATTCCCAAGCGGTGGAAACCTATCTCCTTATTCTTGTTTTTGTTTTTGCCACCTACATGATAAAAATTGCAGGAATCCGCTTTTTGTCTTCCTCCATGGGCCTCCGGTCAGAAGGTTCGGAATACATATATACCATCCTGTTATTCAATAAAGTGGCCGGCCTGGTCGTATTTCCTCTGGTGCTGCTTATTGCCTTTGCACGACAACTTAACAGCGTTTACACCCTGTGGGTTGGTTTGATATTTTTATCTATGTTGCTGGTATACAGAATTTTCCGTCTTATTCAAATTGGCTTTTCAACCGCCGGAGCATCGGTTTTCTATTTATTTTTATATCTTTGCACCCTTGAAATATTACCGTTTATCGTATTAATTAAACTATTCATGTACCATTTTTCATGATCGGACTTCGATCCAAATGAATTTACAATTTAAATAACACGGTACCCATTGAAAGTAAAAAGCATTCTTGTCACACAGCCTAAACCGGAGACTGACAAATCGCCTTATTTTGATCTTGCGAAAAAATATACCGTAAAGATCGACTTCAGGGAGTTTATCCATGTTGAGGGAATTCCTGCGAAAGATTTTCGCAAAGAGCGGATCAATCTGCTTGATTATGGTGCGGTAATCATGACCAGCAGAAATGCTGTTGACCACTACTTCCGGATGTGCAGCGAAATGCGTGTCACTGTTCCGGATACAATGAAGTATTTCTGTATTTCCGAGTCCACTGCATTTTACCTCCAGAAATACGTTCAATACCGCAAACGCAAAATATTTCACGGGAAGCAAACTTTCAGCGATCTGATCGATGTGATTAAAAAACACAAGGAAGAAAAGTTTCTTTACCCCTGCACAGACATACACAAGGAAGATATACCGGACATCCTTGATAAGAATAATATTCAGTACGCCAAGGCAGTCCTGTACAAAACCGTTTGCAGCGACCTGAGTGATCTTGATAATGTCACATACGATGTTATCGTTTTTTTCAGCCCCTCTGGCATTACTTCTCTTTTCAAGAACTTTCCGAAGTTCAAGCAAAACAAAACCCGTCTTGCCGCATTCGGGCCAACCACAGCAAAGGCAATGACCGAAGCCGGCCTGAAAGTCAATATTCAGGCTCCCAAGCCAGGGACACCTTCCATGACTATGGCTCTGGAAGAATACATCAAAGAAGTTAATAAAAAATAAAATAAGACTGATTGGATTGGAAAAAGGCGGCCTTTTGCTGGCCTTTTTTCATTTTCACAAATCATGTTAATCGCTTTTTCATCCTGTTTTTTGTCCTTAATTTTATCAGAAGCATCCATTTTCTTTGAAACTGAATTTGTACAATGAGCATGAAGAAATTTGCCTTGGGAAAAGAAGAAAGATTATCAGGCCGCAAGTTGTTTTCGGAATTGTTCAGCAAGGGCAGGTCCTTCTCGCTGTCTCCTTTTCGAATTACATGGATGCTGATTCCTGACACAAACCCTTCCTTTCCTGTCCAGGCCGCCTTTGTTGTTCCGAAACGTAATTTCAAAAAAGCTACAACACGGAACCGCATCCGCAGAAGAATGAAAGAGGCTTACAGGCTTCATAAAAGCGGATTCGTTAAAAACCACGACGAAAAGGGCTTTCAGGTCATTTTCACCTTCTTTTATTCAGCCAAAGAAGAAAGCCCGTATGCCGAAATCGAAAACAAATTAATTGTAACTTTACAACGACTAGCCAAAGAAATAGATGGGACTTCCATCTCTCCATCTCGCGCAAAATGAGAATCATCAGCCTCTTTTTTAAAATGCTTTTCATAGGGCTCATACGCTTCTATCAACGCGCCATTTCACCTTATCTCATGCCAGCCTGTCGCTATACCCCCAACTGCTCCCAATATGGCTTGGATGCCATATCCAAATACGGCGCCGCAAAAGGCGGCCTGCTTACCGTGAAACGGGTCTGCTCCTGTCACCCCTGGGGTGGTCATGGCTATGATCCTGTTCCTTAAAACTTTGCTCATGGAGACTTTAAAAAAAACATTCATCAAACTGCGCTATGTATTGATCATAGCTGCCGTCAGCGGATATGCGTTTGTATCCGTCAGCTTTGTAGATAACTACTTCGAGGTTTCAAAAAATCTGGACATTTTTGCCACCCTCTTCAGGGAACTGAACATTTACTATGTAGATGAAATCAAACCCGGGGACCTGATGAAAAAAGGCATCGATAGTATGCTGGAGTCTCTTGATCCTTATACCGATTACATTCCTGAGTCAGAAATAGAAGACTACCGGTATATGACAACCGGACAGTATGGTGGTGTCGGCGCCATCATTCTTCAGCATGGCGATAACATTGTGGTTTCCGAACCCTATGAGGGCTTCCCAGCCCAAAAAGCCGATCTGAGGGCAGGCGATATCATTCTTGAAATCAACGGCATTGCGGCCAAAGGAAAAAAGACCGACGATATCAGCAAAATTCTCAAAGGCCAGCCAGGCACTACTGTAAAACTTCTGGTCGAACGCCAGGGCGAAAAAAAACCTTTTGAGAAAATTCTGACAAGGGAAGAAATCAAAGTAAAAAGTGTTTCCTATTCCGGGATGATCAATGAGACAGTGGGCTATATCAAACTGACCAGCTTCACGGAAAACGCAGCGAAAGAAGTAAAAGATGCCCTTTTGGAATTGAAAAAAGAAAAAAATCTTAAATCCGTCGTCCTCGATCTTCGCGGTAACCCCGGAGGTCTTTTGAAAGAAGCGGTTGATATCGTCAATATTTTCGTTGATAAAGGACAGGAAGTTGTAAGCACCCGTGGCAAAGTAAAAGAGTGGGACCGCTCTCACAAGGCCCTTAATCCGCCTGTGGATACCAATATTCCCGTTGCAGTGCTGATCAGCCGTAATTCCGCGTCAGCCTCTGAAATTGTCAGTGGTTCTCTCCAGGATCTTGACAGAGCGGTGATTATCGGACAACGTTCTTATGGCAAGGGACTTGTTCAGCAAACACGTCCATTATCCTATAACTGTCAGCTTAAAGTCACTGTTGCAAAATATTACATCCCCAGTGGCCGCTGCATCCAGGCTCTGGACTATACCCACAGAGATGACGATGGAAAAGTACACAAGGTCCCTGATTCGCTGATTACCGCTTTTAAAACAAAGAATGGACGTGTTGTATACGATGGCCTTGGTATCAGCCCTGATCTTCATGTTAAACCTGAAAAAACGAGCAGCATCGCTCTCAGCCTTTTGAATAAAAATTTCATTTTCGACTATGCTACCATTTATAAATACAATCACCCAACCCTGTCAGGCGATGGGATGACATTCAGACTGAGCGATTCCGAATACGATGATTTTGTAAAATATCTCGCCGATAAAGATTATGATTACAGCACACGAAGTGAAAAAACACTGGATGACTTAAAAACCATTGCGGAAAAGGAGAAATATTTCTCTGACGTGAAAACGGAATACGAGGCTCTTAAACTGAAGATCAAGCACAATAAAAAGGATGACCTGAACAAGAACAAAGCCGATATCAGAACCTTGCTTGAAGAAGAGATTGCCAGCAGGTATTATTTTCAGAAAGGCCGGATAATGGCATCGCTCAAGGACGATCCGGACGTCCTGGAAGCTGAGAATGTACTGGGCTCAGGTACCAGATACAAGGAAATTCTCAGCTCCCTTGCAAAAAAAGACAAACCTAAACAGGATAACGAAGACTGAAAAGGGTGATTTTTTTACATTCAACCTCTACCCACCCTTTTACCAGAGAAGATGATGGAGCTTTTGCCGCAATCAATTCACCGGAATGTATTCATCACCGGATTAGTTTTTTTGTCGCTCGGTCTCCTGTTCTCAGGCCCGGTGATGAGCATGTCTATCATGCTCCTTGGGGCTAACTGGTTTGCAGAGGGCAATTACAAACAACGTTTAAATTCATTTCTTCACAACAAAGCAGCTCTTCTTGTCAGTTCTGTGTTCTTCATGCATGCGCTGGGCCTGTTATGGTCAAGTGATTTGCATTACGGCTGGGACGATGTACGGACCAAAATCCCTCTGTTTGCTCTTCCTTTTATTTTATCCACAAGCACCCCCCTTTCCAGGGCGCATTTTCATCTTTTGCTTGGTTTTTTTGCAGCCGGTGTTGTGGTCAGTACCCTCATAAGTGTTACTGCACTTCTTGGTCTGCTTCCTGTTGAAATTCATGACATCCGTGATATATCCCTTTTTGTTTCTCACATACGGTTAAGCTTAATGATTTGCCTGGCTGTATTTATTTTTAGTTATTTCTTTGCGCGCAATCATTCATTATCGGCTCGCATTTTATTTTCTCTTCTCATTGTCTGGCTCATCATCTTTATGGCCATACTCGAATCGCTTACAGGCCTGAGCATTCTCTTCGTCGTTTCAGCCATTGCGGGTATATATTATTTTCAGTCGAAAAAATCATACTGGAGCAAAATTGTTTTCGGCATAGCAACAGTGTTACTGATTGGTACCGGAATCCAGGTATACCGGATTGCCAAAACATTTGTTAAGATCAAACCCATCGATCCTTCTCATCTTGAAAAAATAACCGCTTCCGGAAATTTCTATGAAAATGACATGGGAAATCTGGTTGTTGAAAACGGCATTTATGCCAACACTCAGGTATGCC
>DASYGQ010000273.1:0-6064 GCA_035999585.1 Bacteroidia bacterium
ATTGTTAATAAAAAAATGGTTTTTCAATTCTCCTTAAAGCAGATTCTTCCGATTTAATACGTTTCTTCCACCAGGGTTGAAGGAATGTATATACTATATAATAAGGACAAAAGAATCTTGACAAAAGAAGGCATCTGGGAAATTGCTCTTAAATTTGTTTTTTAAATACATCTATGCTAGATCAGCTGACCATTTCCAATTATGCCCTTATTGATCGCCTTGAGGTGAAATTTTCAAAGGGACTTACCCTGATAACTGGAGAAACAGGGGCAGGGAAGTCTATTTTGCTTGGCGCTCTTGGTCTGATCGTCGGACAGCGGGCAGATACCAATGCTTTGCAGGATAAAACAAAAAAGTGTACCGTAGAGGCGGTATTCAATCTCAAAGGCTTGAAGCTGGAGGAATTTTTCAAGCGGGAGGGGCTTGATTACGAGGAGGAGAGCATTGTCCGCCGGGAAATCAATCCGGAAGGCAAAAGCAGAGCCTTTATCAACGATACTCCGGTAAACCTGACGGTCCTCAAAGAATTAGGTGAACGACTAATTGATATTCACTCCCAGCATCAAACACTGACTTTGAATGATTCGGGCTTTCAGCTTTCTGTTGTTGATACTTTTGCCTGCAATGAAGCTTTGTTGAAGGAATTTGAAACTCAATACCTTACCTACCATACGCTCCTTGACAAAAAGAATAAACTTCAAAAAAAGGAAGCCGATTCCAAACGTGATCAGGATTACTTCAACTTTCAGTTCAAGGAACTTGATGATGCCCGGTTGGATAATCTTCAACAGGAAGAAATGGAATCAGAACTGGCAGTGCTGAACCATTCAGAGGAAATTAAATCGGGATTGGGTAAAGCTGCTTTTGGGCTCAATGGGGGCGATCAGAACCTGATCGCATCTTTTGCAGAATTAAGGAATGTGATAGGCAACCTTTCCAAGTACAATGCGTCTATTGCTCAGTTGTCGGATCGCATGAATAGTTCTTATATTGAACTGAAAGACATTGTTGCAGAGATGGAGTCACTGGAGGGTTTTGTTGTATTTGATCCGGCAAGAGTTACTGAGCTGGAAGCCCAGCTCGACGGTTTGTACAAATTGCTTCACAAACATCATGTGAAAAATGTTTCTGAGCTTATAGCCATCCGGAATGACTTATCGGATAAATTGCTTGGTATTTCATCTCTCGAAGCCGAAATCGCAGCCATTGATAAGGAACTGAAATCACTTCACGTGCAGCTTTTGAAAAAAGCGGATGAATTATCTGCCCGCAGGAAAAATGCAATTCCCGGTGTAGAACGGGATATACTGAAGATTCTCAATCTGCTTGGAATGCCTTCGGCCAGTTTGCAGATTAAAAGCGAAAGACTTCCCGATGATCAATTGGGCAGAACAGGTTTGGATCGGATCAATTTCTTTTTCTCAGCCAATAAAGGAGGAGCGGCAAAAGAGCTGAATAAAGTTGCATCCGGTGGAGAATTATCACGTCTCATGTTGAGCATTAAGTCGCTGGTGGCACGGAAAATAGCATTGCCA
Source organism: Bacteroidia bacterium (assembly GCA_035999585.1). Classification (GTDB taxonomy): domain Bacteria; phylum Bacteroidota; class Bacteroidia; order Palsa-965; family Palsa-965; genus Palsa-965. The sequence continues at coordinate 1,536 of DASYGQ010000273.1, forward strand.
ACAGTTATCTTCGATGAAATTGATACCGGTGTTTCTGGCGATATAGCTGATAAAGTAGGAAGTATTATGGAGGAAATGGGAACGGATATGCAGGTTATTACAATTACCCACCTGCCTCAGATTGCCAGCAAAGGCAAATCGCATCTTTTTGTCTACAAGGATGTAAAAAACAATCAGACCTATACCCAGATCCGTGCTCTTTCAAAGGAAGAAAGGGTGAATGAAATAGCAAAAATGCTTAGCGCAGGCCAGCCTACATCTGCCGCACTTAGCAACGCAAAAGAATTACTGAACTCCTGACCCCTGGTCTGGCTTTTTCTGAGAATCCTATAAACAGTTATATTTGCCTGCACTTAAACAAATAATAAGAAAGCTATGATCTTAAAAGGAAAACGTGGAATCATTACAGGAGCCCTGGATGCAAATTCAATTGCATGGAAAGTAGCCCAAAAAGCACACGCCCAGGGCGCACAAATTGTGCTCACGAACGCGCCCGTAGCCATGCGAATGGGGGAGATCAAGAAACTGGCTGCAGAAATAGGGGCTGAAATCGTTCCCGCCGACGCTACAAGTGTTGAAGAGCTGACTAATTTATTCAGTAAATCGCAGGAGATAATGGGTGGCAAGATTGATTTTGTACTTCATTCGATCGGAATGTCTCCAAACATCAGAAAAAACATTCCTTATACTGAATTGAATTACGACTTTTACATGAAAAGCCTGGATATTTCAGCATTGTCGCTTCATAAAATGCTGAGTGTTGCCTACAAAATGGATGCTATCAATGAATGGGGTTCTGTGATTGCTCTTTCCTACATTGCCGCTCAGCGTGTATACCCGTTTTATACCGACATGGCTGATGCGAAAGCCACACTTGAATCGATTACCCGCAGTTTTGGCTACCATTATGGGAAAGCAAAAAAGGTTCGGGTAAATACCATTTCACAATCTCCAACCAAGACAACAGCCGGTAACGGAATAAAAGGGTTTGATAATTTCTACAGTGTTGCTGATTCGCTTTCTCCTTTGGGTAATGCAAGCTCCGATTCCTGTGCCGATTTTTGTGTCAGCATGTTTTCAGACTTTACAAGAATGGTTACGATGCAGAACCTTTATCACGACGGAGGATACTCGAATACAGGAATCAGCATGGAGATGATGGAGATATTTGAGAAAAATTCCGCAAAATAAACAGAGATGAATTTTCTCCTTCCGAACCGGGTAAACTAAAGAGATTTTGAAAAAACAGTTTTTCGCATTTCTTTTCTCTGTTTTTACCTCTTCAGCCTGCCTTGCACAAGATGCAGGGAACGACGAAGATGTGAAACAGTCATTTCACAGTAATTTCCGGTTGCATATCCGCGTGGATGCAGATATTCCTCATCCAATGGCAAATGCTGCATTCAGGCGAAGTTTTACCGGGACCTATGATGGGACTCTTTCTGTATACTCGGAAGTGTCTCATGGATTTAACCTGGGTGTGTTCTATAAAAATGCGGAATTCGAAGTCCCGGCTAATAAAATCGCTCAGCTTTACACAAAACAACAATATAATGCTGCGGGTATCCGTCTGGGATATGATTACTATATCAGTAAGGTAACTGTATTTTCAGTGGCGATCAATGCGGGGCAATGCCAGATGTTTGCTTATGATGTTATTCCCCTGCAGGTCAAGGTAGATCCTCATCCAACGGATCAGGGTTTCTTACTGGAGCCTGTTCTTGGAATGTCTTTTTATACAGAGGATGATTTTGCTATTGGATTCAATGCATCCTATGAAGTCATCACCAATCAATTCGATCCCTATAAGCTGGCGCTGGATCAGCATGGAATCAGTTATAGTAATAACGATCTGAAGGGATTTACTCAGAATTTTAACATCGGATTTCATTTTGTCTATTCTTTCCTGACTAAGAAAAGAAAGAGGTAGGCTGACTGATCGGTCTAACAATAAAAAAGAAGCCGCTCAATGAGCGGCTTCTTTTTTTATTGTTACGTATGAGATTAAAAGCCTTGTTTGGAAGAAGCTTTTTGTTCGATGAGAAGTCCTACACAGCCTCCGTCAGTACCTTCGGCACTTTTTGAAGTAGTGGTTTTTTGAGCAGTTTTTTTATTGTCACTCCCTTTGTCATTCTTTGGTTCTGATGATCCACCGCCACCGCCTGCTGTAACAGTTATAATTACGCTACGTGTCGTTTGAGCACTGAACTCAATATGCTGCTGAAGGTTATCGGTCGAATTGTCATAAATCAGTTCTCCGGTTTTTGCATCCTTCATGGTCAGACTAAGCTCTCCTTTCCCCAGTGATTTTTCGCAACACAAGGTTAAAGCATAATCAAAGTCCTTGAAAATAACGATTTTGATTTCGGAAGACATGCCTTCCTCGAACAAACCACTTTTCGATTGTGAATTGTAGATCCATCCATCGGCTGCTCCGGATTTGCAATTTTTTTTATGGAAACCGGTACAGCTTTGAGCATGCATTCCACCTATGAGAAGAAATGTCGAAATGAGTGTGATGAATCGGGTCTTGTTCATTTTCTTTTGTTGAATGGTCATTAATTCAGGGTAATTGATTTACGGATCTCAGCAATTTTCTGAGCAATGGCCTTATACTGTTCGGCGGTGATGCCGATTTTGCTTCCTCCTCCTCCAAGTACTTTCTTTCCATTTTTCACGGTGAGTGTAGCGACACCTTTTGTTTCTTCAATTTTATTGAATTCAGATTGAAGTTCGGAAAGTTGTTTGATCACGGATGCCACATTCGCATCACTTTCGTATTTTTTCATGAAATCAATCAGGTTCTCCAGCGTGTATTTTTGTTCTGCAACCCTTGTAATGAGAGGGCTATCTTTTTTAAACTCAGGCTCCATACTTGTTACCATAAACAAGCTTTCTATCCATCCGCCTGCCATAACAAGGGCCAGCGTATTACCGCGTTCATTGCTTTCCAGATTATCAAACGTGGTGAAATAAAGATCATTGGATATGGTACCCAATGAATCGGGATTGCCAATATTGGCATTAATACGGGTGGCCGTTTGTTCGTTGATCGCTGTTGAAATGCCGATATCATCCCCGAGTTTTTTAATTTTAACAAAATATTTCAGCGCTTCAGGGCCATGATTGAATGTACTGCAGAACAATAAATCTGCGGAATACACACCGAAATTCAAAGCACGGGATTTGTTGTCATTATATTTTTCGATATTTTCCGGGTTATTCAACTTCTTAAGATCGTCTTTAGCCTTGTTGCCCAATTGCTTGATAAAGGCAAACATCTCTCCCGGAGAAGGAACCTGTGAGTATTTCTGAACCCCGCCCGATTTCTTAACCGTTGCTTTCAAAGAAGTTGTATCCGATGCGGTTTCGCTATTTTCGCCGGATGGCTTGTTCCCGCAACCAGTGGTTAATAAAGAAATTGCGATGAAACCGCCGAGGATCAATTGTGGAAATGAAACTTTTCTCATGGAAGGGTAGAATATTTTATAATGCGAGCAAAAATAGGATATTTTTTAATAAAACAGCCTTTTCGCCAAACTATATGACAATCAATTTACTGGAGAAGGCTATTTATCAATGTTTTTGAGGAATTGCCTGATTTCCTCAACCGAGCTTTCTTTCAATTGTATTTTTTCCTTTCCCTCGCCACCTGTCGTCAGCGATTTTGAAAAGAAATAAGTTTTTCCATCCACTGTTCCATAGGCAACAAGTACCGCATCTTTACCTGATGGGACATGAGAGAATCCCAGGTCTTTTGTTCCCGGAAAATTATAGGCTGCGAGAATTTCCTTTTCTTCTTTCAAAATCAAACGTAATGAGACATTTTGTGAAGCACTGGTTTTCACAATTAAGGTGCCTTTTGAATCAGCTTTCGGAGGGGAGGCGCAAGCGACCCAGTGAAGTTGTGACAAGGACAAAACGAAGTCATCCCCATCCCTTTGTGCCGGGCTTTTGGGATCCGATTGAATAAAATTGAAGTTATTGCCTTCTTTTACTCCCTTATACAAAGCCGGATCGGATAGTTCAATCGTCTTGGCAGGAATTTTCACTTTGACAGTTTTCTCTTTCTTTAATCGTACTTCCTGATCATTACAGGTTGCTTTAATCCAAAGAATGCATGCTTCCTTCAGGGGAAGCTCATTATTCATCGTGTGGAGGCCGACGGAAGCAATTTCACCGGGATTGTTGTATTCTTCCAATTCAATGTGAATGGTTCCGGAAGCTCCAAGGCCAGATTTAAAAGCGAAAGCATTGTCCGGAAAGAAAATTCTTATGCCACCCTTGCTGGTTATTGTATTCTCCTTGTTTGCGATAAAGCTAAATGTTTGAGCGACCCCGTCTCCTAAAACAGCTTTGTCTGATTCGCTAAACCGGATGGCCTGGCTTGGCTTAAATACCTCTTCGTCATAGATAAGAAGATTTTTCATGTCGTCACTGATGAAGCCCTTTGCTTCCCTTCCAGGTGTCTTTGTCAGTTTGATGTTTGACGGAGAAAGACCTTCTCCGATTAAAAACTCGTACACTTC
>DASYGQ010000297.1:0-3849 GCA_035999585.1 Bacteroidia bacterium
GCATTGGCGAGCATTTATCCGTTACTCCGGGTTTGCGTTTTGAGTACCTGCATTCATCGGCTAACGGTTATGTAACAGATCCGGTAACCAATGAAAATGTAGCTGTCGATCGGACTCAGGGACGTTCAATAATTCTTGGCGGGACAGGAATCCAATACAGATTAGGCGGAGGCGCCCAACTTTATGGCAATATTTCCCAGGCTTACAGGCCGACGGATTACTCCAATCAAACGCCACTGGGAGTGTCTTCCAGAATTGATCCCAACCTGAAAGATGCAAACGGATACAATTCCGAACTTGGTTGGAGAGGTGGGGTGAAAAACTGGCTCGTTTTTGATGCCGGCCTTTTTTACCTGAGTTATAAAAACCGGATCGGACTGGAAACGAAATATGACCTGGCAGGAAATTCATTCACTTACCGGACCAACGTGGCTGACAGCAGGCATGAAGGTGCAGAAGTATATGTGGAACTAAGTCCGATGAAAATAAAGGAAAATCAATTTTGGAAGGTGAACGTGAACATATTCAATTCCTTCGCATGGATCGATGCGCAGTATGTCAATGGAATGTTTCACGGTAATAGCGTGGAATTTGCGCCAAAGGTCATTAACCGCACCGGGGTTACACTTTCATATAAAACATTTTCAACCTCCCTGATAATGAGTTATACTTCAGATGCTTTTACAGATGCCAACAATACTATCAGAAGTTCGGATGCAACGGTCGGTTTAATTCCTGCTTATACTGTTTTCGATTGGTCTTCATCTTTCAGGATCAAAAAAGTCAGCTTTAAATTAGGGATCAATAATGTGATGAACAGGAATTATTTTACCGTCAGGACCGATGAGTACCCTGGTCCGGGCATTATCCCATCCGCTCAGCGAAACTTTTACCTGGGCTTTGGGACAAAATTCTGAACGGATTGCAAGAGCTTTGTAAATTATTTTTAAATTTATCCTGATCCATTACAATCCGGGCAAATGCAAAACACAGGTGGCCATGCTGAGAAGGGGCTGAATATGACGGAAGAGCAGCAACGCAGACGGTTTAACCGCAGGCTGTGGAAGCAAAAAACAGTATTGATTCTGTTGCTGATTTGCCTCTCATTCCTGAATATCAGACTTGCAGAGTCGCATCTTGCCCGTTCTTTTCATTACCTGAGGAAACCAGGCCAGGCCGACACGGCTTTCATTTTCGGAGTGCTGTTCTGGGGCTTTTTACTGGCGCTTCCTTTTGCGATGATCCCGTTTGGTAAACTGAAATACAAGCATCGTTATATCATTTGTGCAATGCTGATTATGATAGTTATCGATTTGCTTTACCTGTTCTCTTTTCTGTCGGCTCTGCTTTTTTCCCACCGGTAGAATAAAAACCCTCTTATTTTATTGAAATCTTACATTCGTCAGTAATGGCCGGATAGTGATTCGTGCATGATACAGACTGTGCTTTTCTTTGTGTCAGAAAATCACCGACCATGAAAACTCAAAAAAACACCCAACGCAACCTCTTATCCGGCAAAGCTCTTCTTGCAATCTTGCTGATAAGTATGAATATTTTTCCAGCCTTTGGACATGACGGACAAGCACTGATTAAAAGGGGCGGGGCGGCAGAGAAAAATGATTGCCTCGAACTTTTCAGCAATATTACATTTGGAGGCCATGCGATGACAGGTTTGACGGTGCGTTTATACCGCGGCGAAAACCTGATCGCGGAAATTCCGGGAACAGAAAGGACCTATATCACACTGGAGAAAAACAATCAATATACAGTTTCGTATTCGGCGAAAGGCTATGTGACGCGCACGATCAGCATTGATACGCACCTTCCTGAAAATGCAGCATTCAACTCCGCATTCCGTTTCGAATTTAATCTTGAAATGATGCGTGAAGGCAAGGCGGAAGCCAGTTATGATCTCGACTTTCCGGTGGCACTTGTTTGTTACAACAAGGCTTCTGACAGGTTTGAATACAGCAAAACTTACACGGGCAAAATAAGAGGCGGGATTGTTGAATCAGCTATTCAGGCTTCTCCGGTGTATTCTGAAAAATGATCAAAAGCTTCTTTTCGGAAAGGAACATACCGAAATGAGCCGGGTGCTCTCATCCAATTCCTGACAATGTCGTCGGCATCCGGGTAATGAATGGCCCTTTTGATCAGGCTCTTCAGCTCTTCGGGAGCCTGAAGGTTCTCAGAGCGGTCGTAATACCCGAAACCGGCATAACGGTTGTTTTCCACAACAATCACAGAAAGCTCCTCGCGGTTGCGGCCTTTGTCAACAATGGCAAAATCGGAGTCTTTAAAACGATAATTCTCCAGGATTTTTTCTGCACGGGTGTTATACTCTTCAACCTCTTCTGCTCCGGCACAAATACCTCTGCATTTTTTCAACTGGTGATCGAAGCACACCGAATCTTCGGATGTCAGCCCGCAATACCGGAGGCAAAGCTCATGCTCTTCGATCAGTGAATCCAGTCTTTCCCTGGCAGTACTGTAAGTAACGAAGGTGAGCATGGATTGTTCGGATTCTTCACGAAGGACAATTTTAAAATTAATGATTCCATTCTCATCATGAAACCAGTCGATGCAATGCGTAAACGAATTTGATTTTCGCATGCGGTTGTATGCGGGTTTGTGACGCTTGATTTCCTCTCCTTCTTTCAGCAGGGCAATGAGCTCACTTCCGGTGAGCACAAAATCCACATCATGCAGTTCCTGAATCATTTTGAGTCCCTTTTTCTCCTTGGTATTGAAGTGACTCATGGCACGGCTGTACATGTTTTTACTTTTGCCGATGTATAGTATATGCCCTTCCTGATCCAGAAAGTAATACACCCCGCATTCTTCGGGAAGCTTGTCGAGAATGTACTTTTTGATGTTATCCACCTTCCGGGTCATGAGTGCTTCAGCGCCTTTGTTTTTATACTGAGGGTTCATGCTTTTCATTTGCAGAAGCAAATCAAAAAGTTTGGCCGTGGCAACTGCGTCACCTTCAGCGCGGTGACGCGCTTCGTTGGGTATGCCTATGGAATCGCACAATTTCCCAAGGCTGTATGACAGCTTCCCTGGCAAAAGCTTTCGGCTGAGCCGCACGGTGCAAAGTGTTTCACGTTTGAATTTATAACCCAGAGCTGCGAACTCCTCTCTGACAAAACCGTAATCAAAGCCAACATTATGGGCAACAAAAATGCGGCCTTCGGTGCGGGTTATGATTTCTTTGGCGACTTCGTGAAAACGCGGAGCGTCAGCAACCATTTCATTGGTTATTCCGGTGAGTCCCCGAAAAAACGGACTGATGTGGCACTCGGGGTTGATGAGTGTGGTGTATTTATCCGTAACCTGCAGGCCGTCATGAAGAAGAATACAAATTTCAATAATCCGGCCCTTCCGGAATTCGAATTTCCCGGCGCAGGTTTCTATATCAATGATGGCGAACATTGCTTTAAATTACAAAATTAGCCGATCCGTATTTTAATCCTCCCCATTTTCAGAAACTGGAATGAAGCAGCAAATCATCTGTTTTTTGACCAAAATGAGCATTCACCCCCCGAAATAGAGAAAAAGAGCTTTAGAGACCATTTCTCCCGTAAAATATGCCTCTCTAAACGGGTACGACACATCCTTCGATTAATGTAAGTGCCTGTATAACAATAATATATTTTATGGCCGGGAAAGGTATTTTCTGGTTTGAGACATGCCTCGACCGGAGATATAAGATTAAGAGCTTAAAAAATGTTGGAAAAAGTCAAAACTTTACCTTATATTTGGTTTTGAAGAAAATTCAACTGTTACCTGCACTCAATCAAGTCGTTAGATTCATTTAGTATTGTTCTTGGCTACTTAAAGAGAAGT
>DASYGQ010000336.1:0-3627 GCA_035999585.1 Bacteroidia bacterium
TAAGTATTATAATGCCTCCCTTTTTTTGTAAGCACCTTGGAAGAAGAAATTGTAAATAAGGGTTATCTGGACAATCTCGGGCTCGTTGAGCTGATGGTACTTCCATTTTACATATTCATTGTTTTTACGATTGCCTATGCCCACCAGCGCAAAAATATCGGTTTCAATCCTTCCTATACTTATTTTGCCCGAGGAGTTCTTGCCAAGCTTGTGGGTGGAACTGTTTTTTGCCTGATCTACGTATATTATTACAAAGGAGGAGATACTTTTTCTTACTTTGAATCAGCCCGTTCGTTCTGTCTGCTTTTGAAGAATCATCCATATTCTTTTTGGGATGCTTTTACAGGCTCCAATTCGATGGACAATTACTTCCTGTTCGATAATACAACGGGTTATCCGCTTGGAAATATCTATTTTGAGAATCGTGGCTTTTTTATGATTCACATGGTCGTGCCTTTTGTGTTGCTGGGGTTTAATAGTTATCTGATCTCTTCTCTTTTATTATCAGTTGCTTCCTTCGTTGGCATCTGGAGGATGTATCAGGTTCTGGTCAGGTATTATCCAAGCCTTTACCGGCCACTTGCACTGGGGTTTATTTTTCTTCCGACAGCTATTTTCTGGGGTTCGGGCATCCTTAAAGATACTTTTACATTGTCGGGCTTTTGCTGGTTTGTCAGCTCAATCGAAATGGTATTTATAAGCAAGAAGAAAATATTCAGGAATGCGATCATTGCCTTTGTTTCCGGTTGCATTGTGCTTTTTATCAAGCCTTACATCATCATGGCTTGTATACCGGGTCTCATTGTTTGGCTCTTTCATGAACGGGTCAGAAAAATCAAGAATAACCTATGGCGTAACCTGAGCCTTCCTTTCATCTTTATGATGAGTCTTGCGATAGGAGCATCGATCATGTCGTTTCTGGGAGATAAGCTTGATAAGTTTGCTCTGACGAAAGTACTGGATACGGCCAGTGTGGCTCAAAGGGACTTGAAAGACGAGTCCTACCACGGCAATTCCTTCGATATAGGTAACTACGATGCCTCATTGGCGGGGATTACCTCGAAATTTCCGGTTGCTACCATTGCTGGTTTATTCCGGCCTTTTGTCTGGGAGGCCAAGAACTTTGTCATGGTACTGTCGGGACTTGAAAACCTGATTCTTCTGTATCTGTTTTTATACCCTATATATAAAATAGGACCCCGAAAAATTATGCGGATATTATTCAATCAGCCTCTGCTGCTGTTTTTATTTACCTATTCCATCCTCTTTGCTTTTTCGATTGGAATTTCAACGTCCAATTTCGGCGCTTTGATCCGATTTAAAATTGCTTTTGCTCCCTTTATGGTTGCCATGCTGCTTGTCTTGTACAATAACAAGAAGCTCCACCTTCATCTGCCAAGAATCCCACAGCAAAAAACGAAGAAACACTTTTGAGTGTAAGATTAATTACCCCGAGGATATGTATTATTCAAAACAGGCACGGGCTATGGAGTAATCCTTTTTGTAAAAGAAGGGTCTTTTCGTAATGCTTTTTCTCCCGGTTTCAAATCGGGCAAAAGCTTTACCGTGGCATTAAGCGAGGAGTCTGAAAGGATACGGAACGTATTGACAGAACTGATGGCCGGATAGAATCTTCTGCGTTTGTTCTCGGGAACATAAGCAGCATTGAGGATCATCATGCGGGCCTGAGCAATTTCATCGGGGTTGTTACTGCGGATCCAGGGTCCGTGATCCGACTGGATGCTGATGATGGGAGGCCTGCCTGCGGATTGCTCCAGGATTTTATCCGCGAAAAATTCGATACGCGTATTTAAATAAGTTAACTGATCGAGATAGGATTGCTTGGGTTCCCACGAATTCTCCGTATACGATTTATTGATGCGGAAACTTCCGTTTTTATTCATGACAAAAGGCGGGTGTGGTGCAACAATATGAAGGAAGCAGCATTTCGGCCTTGCTTTGTATTGAAATACCCAATCGATTCGTGCAAATTGATTCGTAAGCCTCATGTATGAAAAGAGCCCCAGCAAATCATCCAGCCGGAGTATCGTGTATTTCATAATTGTTCTTTCGAATTCATTCGGGCCTGCCAATGGAATTGTATAATCCGCATCGTCGAATTCGGAAGTTACCGAATAACCTGATTTCAGATTGATGATCTCGTAGCCCCTCGATTTCAGCTCTCTGAACAGGGTGTTGGATTTGATAAGCGTATGCTGCTGTGCATCCGGGGCTGGATAGTCGAGGTTCAGGGAGGAGGCGAGGGAAGCAGACGTATAATAGTAATTGGCAAATGAACTGTCGGCCACATAAAAGCCTTTTTCTTTCAGGTGGTTAAGAAAAGGGGTATTGTCATAATTGTAATATTTTTTCAGAACGTTTCCGTTTGCATATCCATCCAGGATAATAATATAAATGTCAGGAAGTTCAGCGGAGGGCTTGCTGTTGACAACTGTTTTCGAGGCGGAGGCGACAACCGGTTTTTCCCGGCAGGATAAAACAATAATGTCTGCGAAATTGTAAACGAGTAAGAATCCTACCAGTCCGTTCAGAAAAAAATTAAAACTGCTCAAATCTTTTTTCAACCGAATCAGCACGATCAGAATGACGGTGAAATAGGCTAAATAAATGCATATCAGGTATCTGTGAATGTTGTGGAAAGGCCATGATCCGGCATAGTATGAATTCTCCATCCATTCGTAAACCACCCCATAGTTGAAAAATCCCAGGAGGACAAGTGTAATGAAAACACCGGTTTTAGTGTTGTTTTTTAAAAAAAGGCGAAAAAACAAAAAGAGTGCAACGCAGATCCCCGTTCCCCAGAGAAGGGTTCGGATGACCATGTGGGCTTTTACATAATTGAAATTGTGTGCGAAGAGGAAAAGAACGATAGAGGGGATGAATAAAAACGTATGTATCGGAAACCTTCTCAGAAAATTACGCATGTTTCGACCGCATTAAAAATAAAACCCGTCCTGAATCTTTTGCCTTCGACTCTTCCCTGATTTCAAAAAAATCAGAAAAACTTGCTATGAATTCTTCCAGGGAATAATGTGTAAAAGTATCTTTTTTCGTGATCAGTAATTTCTGAACCTGTGTATCTTCCTTAGGTACAAATTCGATAATCAGGTGTTTTGCATGTTTTGAGAGAAAAGCTGCAATCTCAGTCAATGGTAAATTATTTCCAATGGCGAGATGGTGAATCAGTGCAAGTGCCAATATCAGATCGGCCTTAGCCAGTCTGCTGAAGAAGGATTTCCGTTCCTGATTCGCCCATCCGATGGATGGGGAAGGGTTGCATATATCCATGACAAGCGGCAGGATATTCGGAAATGCTTTCAATTTAGGGTCTGAGGAAAAGGCCTGTATCACAGCAGAATCATTATCAATTGCAAGAACATAATCCGAGTGTTGGGCGGCCAGCATTGAAAAATGGCCTTCGTTGCACCCTGCATCCAGCGTTAGGCCCGGATGAAGTTGCCTGAGCCAGATCTCAATTTGTGTCTCTTTTTGCCTGAACCCCTGGTCTGTATATGAACATGTTTCGTAATAGGCTGTCCAGTTGGTATTGGTTTTTTTCAGGTCAAGAGCGGAGATTCCCTGCTTCATGTGATTGATGATGGAAAT
>DASYGQ010000387.1:0-7912 GCA_035999585.1 Bacteroidia bacterium
GATATACGAAGTGACGGCCCCCACCAGTAATGTTTTCCCGGGTCCTTCCTGTAAACGATAGATGGCATTTTCTGCTGCAGGGCCGGCGGGCTCTTTGAAATGAATGAGTTTGTTTCGCTCCACAATTTCAATACTGCCGTCTGCCGTTCCGGCCCATACAGAGGACGAATCCCGTGGAAACACAGTAAGCACTTTATTGGCGAGGAAGCCATCGCGGGTATCGTAATACAAAAGGTCGCCGGAAGACATGTAATACACCCCGTTTTCAAGAGTAGTGAACCAATAAGCACCTTCCTTGTCGCATGTGGTGGAGGATACTGATAAGCCATCGAGGTAATGAGCGGATTCATTTTTATTCAGGTCTCCTGCCGGATAGCAAAACACTCCCTTCTTATGCAGCCCGGCCCATATGCGGTTATGCGAGTCGATAAAGGATGAAAGGGGATTGACATTGGTCTTGCGGGAAACAAATGCGCCAGGGCCCGTCACGGATATTTCATTTTCACTTGTCACAAAATATTTTCCGTCCGGCATGGCGTGTATCGTTGAATTGGTCATTATTTTCCGGGGAGCGGTCAGGGAGTCGGTCCGGCCGTTCTTGCTGTAGCGCATGATGATGCTTTTTCCGATCACGGCCGGAGGTCCTGAGGGGTAATCGACGACAGTGCCCCATACAAAACCTTCCTTATCAATATTGAAGATATAGGCGGAGTTATGATCCAGAAAGTGGTAGGTAAAGTCCTGATTGAGGTAAGGCGGAGCGATTTTAAAATAGCCTTTTGAGCTGGTGAGTCCGCACCATACTGTATCGCCTTCATCCACATAGATAGATGTCAATATCGCATTATGCATCAATGTGGCAGCCTGATTGTTGGATGGAAGCTGGTATATAGTATCATTATTGAAATAGAAGAGCCTGCCGGATAGGGTTCTGAACCAAATGCGGCCTCTTCTGTCTTCATAGGAGCCGAAAACGGTATTGTCGGGCAGCCCGTTTTCCAGAGAAAAATTTTTAAAGGCATAACCGTCGTACCTGCTGATGCCGTTATCGGTACAAAACCACATATATCCTTTTGAGTCCTGCATGGCGCTGTATACTTCCGAGCTCGGCAGCCCGTCTTTGACACCAAAATTCTTGAATGCCGGCTGCTGGGCGAATGCCCTGCCGGTAATGAATAGAAAAAAGAAAAACAAAGCGCAGCGGCTTATCCTGTCAAACACCGGATGAAGATAAGAAAAAGGATAAAAAAGAATATTAATATATGCTCAGAAACAGCCTTGTTTTAGGAAATAAAACAATACGGAATTTTATAAGCTGCAAGGATGGGGGATGAGACACTTTGGAAATTCTCCGGAAAAGAACGGAAAATTTTTACTGATAAACTTTCAGCCCCACAATTCCAATGAGAATCAGGAGCATGAATACAATTTGGGGAATGGAAAGGGGTTCTTTGAGGATAGCCACATCCACGATTTTGACACCGATGAGGGCTACCGCCATCCAGGCTGCAAAAGCAACGGAAGCGGGAATGCTTTTCATTGCTTTTGAAAAGCAAATGATATTGCCGACGCCAAAGAGGATATAGCCCAGGCCAGGGAGGAGCAGAGCCAGGTTATCCAGGGTGAACAAATTGCTGAAGCTGAAGAGTGAGAGTTTTTTCCAGGAGAAAAATTTCAGACTGTAGATCCAGCATATTTCGCAACATGAAGCAATAAAAAGAAAAAGCCAGGCCATCAGGAAATATTAAGTTTTTCGGGTTCAGCATAAACCTGCTGCGGCGTATCGGTTTCAGGATTTTGTGCCTTGTTGGAAGGTCGGCGAAAGCGCTTCAGGACACTCGCCCTCAGACCATAATAAGCACGAAAATATTTATTTTCAAGAAGTTTCTTCTCGTCCACCCTCACAAAAAGAGTGATAAACTGAATGAAATAATCTTTCGGGTATTCGTAATACAGTCCGTATTTGGTTGGCTTGGTGCCGGGCAGATAGGCCGTTCCGAATATCCAGTCCCAGATAGCGAACTTCGTGGAATAATTGGCAAAGAACACCACATTCTCATCGGCATGGTGCCAGAGGTGCATCTCGGGGCCATTGATGAAGTACTGCAATTTGCCTGATTTTACATCGATGTTGGAATGGATATACATTCCCCAAACTCCGTCGATACAGGCTTTCACCGGAATGATCAGCGGATCGGCACCCAGCAGCACGATCGGAAGAAATTCAATTGTCTGGTTGATGATGATTTCCAAAGCATGAGAACGGGAACCTGCAATCCAATCGACATTCTTATTCGAGTGATGGGCTTCATGGGTGCGCCACATAATTTTTGAATTATGTTGCCAGCGGTGAAACCAATAAATATAGAGGTCGTGCAGCACCAGAAAAAAGACAAGCTGCCAGATAAAAGGCCATTCGCTTACCAGATGCAGGCGCGACAAATTGAAATGCAGATCGACCGGACGAATGATATAATCGAAGATCACTATTTGCAGCACGAAATTCTGGAACAGGGAATACCAGATAAAATCCACCCAGATGCCTTCCCTGAAAAAGGGCAGGCCTTTACGGTATGGATATTTCCGTTCCAGGAAAATAAACAACCCCATGCTGAAAAGCATGATGGCTGAAGTGATAATAAGTACTTCTTTTTCGGACACCTCGCTTGGATTACTGTTTTCCGTTCAGGATAGGAGCTTCCACTTTTCTCAATCGCTTGCGGGGGCCCATCTCACTTTCATAGACTTTCTTCACACCGTCACCCAGCGCAATTTCGGCCGAACGGATATCACGCACAAGCTTCGCCATGCCCGGCACTTCCACAGATGCAGCATGATCGGAACCCCACATCGCGCGGTCGAGGGTAAAATGTCTTTCCACAAAGCACGCTCCGATGGATACGGCAACCACAGTAGTGGCCAGACCTGTTTCATGTCCTGAATATCCGATCGGTGTATCAGGATACATTTCCTGAAGGGTATTGATCATACGAAGATTCAGTTCTTCAGGAGGACAAGGGTATGAGGATGTGGAGTGAGCGATCATTAGTTTATCGATGCCCAGTGCCTTCACAGCATCCTGAATTTCATTGAGAGTTGACATGCCGGTGGAAAGCATGATGGGCTTGCCGGTTGCTTTTGCCTTCAGCAGCAGAGCATGATCGGTCAGGGAAGCCGATGCGAATTTATACATCAGGGGGTTGAACTGCTCGATGAAATCAACGGATGGTTCGTCCCAGCAGGAAGCAAACCATGCAATTCCCTTCTCTTTGCAGTAACGATCGATCTCCTTATATTCTTCCAACCCGAATTCCGTCTTACGCTTGTAATCGATATAACTCATCTGTCCCCAGGGTGTATCGCGTTTGATTTCCCACTGGTCTTTAGGCACACAAAGCTCGGGTGTGCGCTTTTGAAATTTCACGGCATCACAGTGGCACTCAACTGCGGCATCGATCAGTTTTTTTGCAATATCCAATGAACCGTTATGGTTGATGCCAATTTCTGCAATGATATAAGAAGGCTGTCCGTCGCCAATTTTTCTTCCGTTTCCGATGTCAATTTGTCTCATTGTAATTATTTGTGTTTTGATTTGATTATCAATTCGGCCACTTCCCTGAAACACCCGTTTCCACCAGTGCTGCTGCACCGGTAGTGAACAAAGTCCTGTATCAGGTTCATGGCATCTGCGGGGCAGGCTGCAAGCCCTGCTTCCTTCAATACATCCAGGTCGTTTACGTCATCTCCAATGAAAGCCACTTCATCTGCCTTCAGATTTTTGCGGAGCAGAATTTCATGGAGCTTTTCAATTTTGTTTTTAACGCCCAGATGCAGTTCTTTTATTTTTAATTTTTCAGCTCTCTTTGAAACAGAGGGAGATAATTCTCCGGTCATTATACCCGTTTCCACGCCACACAGGTTCATCAGGCGTTCCACGCCCATGCCGTCGCGAATCGAAAAGCGTTTCAGTACTTCTCCTTCAGCTCCGTAATAAACACCGGCATCCGTAAGCACCCCGTCGCAATCCGTCAGCAGCAGTTTAATCTTTTTAGCACGTCCTTCTATTTCCTGTTCCGTCATTTCAAAAATCTTAAATAGCTGTCCACCCTCCATCCACAACCAGGTTGGCTCCTGTCATATAAGACGAAGCGGAGCTGGCCAGAAAAACAAGAGCTCCTTTATAATCGGAAGGACTGGCCATGCGGTTGAGCAATGTTTTCTTCGTGTAGTTCTCAACGAAATACGAATCCTGGTTATTTTCCACGCCGCCGGGAGAAAGTGTGTTGACACGCACACCCTGCTTACCCCAATAAGCTGCAAGGTAACGGGTGAAATTGATAACAGCGCCCTTGGTGGTAGGATAAGAAGGTGATTTGTAAAATTTGTGTTTGCCTTTTTTATCGGCATAGATCGACTGATCAGGCCCTACCATACCATAGGTGGAAGCAACGTTAATAATGCTTCCGGAACCCTGCTCGGCCATGGGTGTTCCAAATACCTGTGAGCAAAGGAAAACACCGGTGACATTCACATGCAGCGATTTCTCCCACATCAGCAGCGGATAATGCTCGAACATGCTTTGCTTTCCTGCCAGAGCGGGATTTTCAAACATGTCGTTGATGGCGGCATTGTTCACCAGCACATCAATATGACCGTATTTCGCCAGGATTTTCCTGCGCGCCTCCTCCAATGATTTTTTGTCAGTCACATCCAGGCCCAGGCCCAGGTGTTTTTTCCCAAGGGAGGCGGCATTTTTACGTGATGCGTCTTCCTGGATATCGCACAGTACCACAGAAGCCCCGGCTTCAGCCAGCGCTTCGCAGTGTTTTGTTCCAAGCAGGCCATTGGCTCCTGTAACGATTGCGGTTTTACCCTTCAGTGAAAACAATTCCATAGACTAGCTTTTTGCGGCTGTTTCTTTCGGCTTCATATTGAAATTACTCACTTTGCGGAAAACGGCTTCCAGCGGTTCGCCTTTCAGTGCTGCACTCACTTTGTTTTCCTTCACAGCATCACGCAGCATGCCCAGCACCTCACGGTATGTTTTAAGCGTGTAGGCAATGTCTTCATCGCTGTGAGTGAAACACATGTTGTGGAAGCCTGCCCACAGAATGCCGCGCTTGATCATTTCCTGCTGAACAAACGATTTCAATATCAGCGGATCGCCGGCTGAAGGATCAAAGGTAACCATGGTACGGCAGTTATAGCCCACACATTTGGTATATGATGCGATACCGAGCTCCTCGGCAATTTTATTATATCCTTCTTTAAGCAATGCCCCTTTCTGATCGAGCACTGCGGAAACTTTCTTTTCCTTCATTTCCGTGATGGTGGCAATGGCGGCAGCCAGTGAAAGGGCTTCCCCTCCGAATGTGGTGAAGCAGAACACATCCTTTTCGAACAGCTGCATGACATCCTTACGGCCGGTGAGCAGGGAAATGGGCATGCCGTTGGCAAAAGCCTTGGAATACACGGCCAGGTCAGGCTTGATATTGAAATATTCCTGTGCACCGCCAAGGGCTACACGGAAGCCTGTCCACATTTCATCGAAGATGAGCAGCGTGCCGTTCTTTTTACAAACCTCCTGAAGCTTGTGCAGGAAATTGTCTTTGGGAGCCTCGAAAACAAAAGGTTCAAGTATGACGCAGGCCGTATCACTGTCAATTGAATCGATGACCGACTGGATGTTATTGTAATCGATGGTGCTGGTCAGGTTTTTTATTTCTTCGGGTATACCTGCGGCGCGGCTGGTGATGCCGATATACCAATCGTGCCAGCCGTGGTAACCGCAGCAAAGCACTTTCTTGCGGCCGGTGAAGGCGCGTGCTACGCGAACGGCAGCACTGCATACATCGGCTCCTGTTTTGCTGATACGGATTGATTCAGCATTGGGAATGATGGAATGAACGAGTTCGCTCAGTTCCACTTCCAGTTCATGCATGAGCGAAAACGTGATGCCGTCTTTGAGTTGTGCAAGAATGGCGTTGTCCACCTTGTCGTAGCAATAGCCCAGTGAAATAGGACCGATGCCCATGTTGAAGTCAATGTATTCATTGCCGTCGACATCCCAGACGTGAGCATTCTTTCCTTTTTTCAGGTATTTGGGAGCGAGACCCTTCATGAATTGACCCGGGCCTTTGGCAAGGGTTTGTGTGACAGGGTGCATGATTTTTGAAGCCCTTGCATAGAGCTCGTCGGAATGAGTGATGTCCGGATAATTTGAGTTGAACGCGATTTTGTTTGGCATGGTGCTTAAGCTTTTGAAACGGGTTTTTTGTTTAGTTCAGCAATGACTTTTCCGGCAATTTTCTCTCCTGTAAATCCTTCGTGGTTCAGTACTTCCTGCAACAAGGCTGGTTTGAACCAGCGCTCGGTGAGTGAAAGAGGCAAAACCTGAGCGGTCATTCTGTTGCGCAGGAATGTCTCCGCCAGGATCGAATAAAGTCCGCCGATGAGGAAATGGTCTTCGATAGTGACCAGCAGCTCTGATTTGCGGGCAATATCGAGAATTACTTTTTCATCGATAGGTTTGAGTGTGCGTATATTGACAAGACCAACAGACAGGCCTTCTTTTTCCAGGATTGCTTTTGCTTTCAATGTTTCATCGAAGAGCATTCCATAGACAAGCAGTGTTACATCTGTTCCGGAAGAAACAACCTCCGCTTTCCCGATTTCGAAATCAGTGCTGTGCTGATAATCACTTTTTCGTGTGTTGATGCGCACATAAGAGGGGTGTGGCGAACTCCAGATTTTCGGGAGGGAGAGAACAAGATCCTGTTCATCGGCAGGGCAGAAAACCTGCATGCCGGGAATGCCTCTCATGATGGAAACGTCTTCAATGGCCTGGTGTGTGGGGCCATTCCCGTCGGACAGGAAGCCGGGGACAAAGCTGCTCAGCTTCACCGGCAGGTTGGGAATACCCACATCGGTACGGATGAATTCAAAGGCACGCATGGTCAGGAAAGATGCCAGTGCATGGACCACCGGTACTCTGCCACGCAGTGCCAGACCGGCTGCAGCGCCGATCATGGTTTGTTCGGTAATACCTGTATCAATAAACCTGTTTTTCAACACGGGTGGCAGGTTACGCACCAGAGCGCGGTTTTCGGCTGTCATGACAACAAACTTTTCGTCGGCCAGCGCTGTGTTCTTTAAGAGTTCTTCGTAAGTCATGGTTATCGGACAGTAAGTGTTTCGGAATGTAAATCGGTTGTGGCATCGCCATGAAGTTCTTTGAGCAGACTGGCGATCTCGTCTTTGCTGAAATTACAGAACCAGCGGTCGGCACGTGCTTCAATACTGGGTAATCCTTTGCCTCGGACAGTATCTGCGATGATGACGCTGGGCTTTGTTGCATGAAAAGGCAATGCACGGAAAGCACTTTCGAGTTGGTTGAAATCATGCCCGTCAATGCGTTTCACTGCACAACCGAATGCTTCAAATTTGTCGGCAAGAGGTTCGAGAGGCACCAGGTCTTCTGTGGCTACATTGGCCTGGAACTGATTGCGGTCAACCACGATCGTGAGGTTATTGAGCTGCTGGGCGCTGGCAACGAGAACCGTTTCCCAGACTGTGCCCTCGTTGAGTTCACCGTCGCCTGTCACCACCAACACCTTGTTTTTCTGGTTACGCATGCGGCAATCGAGCGCCACACCCATGGCTACAGCAGGCAAATGGCCTAATGAGCCGGAGTGAAACTCCACTCCGGGTACGTTGCGGTTGGGATGCCAGTAAATGGAGTCGTTGGTCTTCAGGTGATTCTTCAGGCGGTCTTTTTCCATCAGCCCAAGCTCAGCGAAGGTGCCGTAAAGTGCAGGTACATCATGGCCTTTGGAAAGAAACAGATAGTCGCGGTTCGGGTCGCTGAGGTTTGATTTGTTCAGGTTCAGGAAATCACTGTAGAGATAAACGA
>DASYGQ010000073.1:0-6392 GCA_035999585.1 Bacteroidia bacterium
TTTTCATCGGTCACCGGAAAAATATTCCGGCTCGAATGAGCCACTACATCCACAAGCTCGCGCAAATGGGTCTGAGGAGAAACGGAATGGAAACCTGTTTCAATGAGGGTGCTGGCAGCTTTCAAAGAAGAAAGAATGCTCTTGTCTTTATCATGTGTAATCACATGTCCTTTTTTGGCCAGTTTCTTTGCATCCATGGAATAAGGCTCGAAATATTTTACAATCATAAAGCTGATGGCCGAAACCACCATGAGCGGGATCATCAGGTCATAGCCTCCGGTAATTTCGGCAATAAGAAAAATACCGGTGAGCGGTGCATGGAAGATCCCCGAGAGGATGCCCGACATAGCCACCAGCGTGAAATTGCTTTCGGGAAGGCTGGCAATACCCAGCAGATTGATGAGGCGGGAAAAGAAATAGCCCAGATAAGCTCCGACAAAAAGAGATGGCGCGAAATTACCTCCGTTGCCACCACTGTTGATGGTTACGGATGCGGCAATCACCTTCACCATCATGACCACGCCGATGAAAAACAGGAGAAACCATTGATTGCTGCTGATGCCAGCCAGAAAGCTGTTTTTAATCAGAGCCTCCGGCTTTGACTCGGCAAGCGATTGAATACCCGAATATCCTTCCGAAAACAAGGAAGGAAACAGGAAGATCAAAATGGAAAGGATCAGTCCGCCAAGCAGGGCATTGCGGTAAGGTTTCTTTTTGCGTGCTTTAAAAAACTCTTCTATCCGTACAAAGATTCTGGCATAATACACGGAAACCAGACCAGCCAGAATGCCAAGTGTGATGTAAAAAGGAATATTGGTATAATTAAAAGGAAGCTGATGACTGAAACTGAGCAGAATACCTTCTTTCAGAATAATTTTCGAGCAGAGAGCGCCGATAGCAGCTGCAATAATCAGGGGAATAAAGGCTGATATGCTCACATCCGCCAGCAAAACCTCCAGAGCAAACAGCACTCCGGTGATAGGAGAATCAAAAGCTGCGGCAATACCGGCAGCAGCACCGCTTGCCAGCAGGAGCACCCGATCTTTGTAATGCAGGTGATAAGTACGGGCGAAATTCGATCCGATGGATGAACCGGTAGTGACCATAGGTGACTCCAATCCGGCCGAGCCGCCAAAACCTACCGTGATGGCACTGGTAATCAAATGGGAATACATCTGGTCTTTGGGAAGAATGGCAGATTTGCGAAGGATCGAATGGAGGATATTGGCTGTACCCCGGCCAAGCTTGCCGTTAAAAAAGTGCTGCACAATGTATACCGTTAACAAGATACCCAGTAAGGGAAATGCGAGGTAAAGATAATATTGAAAAGACAAGTGATAGTCGGTCGTGATGGCATAATGAATGTAATGCACCGTCATTTTCAGGGCTACAGCGGCAATCCCTGCCGTCAAGCCCACCAACATGCTCGCCACAATCAGAAACTGCCTTTTGTTAAGCTTGAGATGCAGCCAGTTGATCCCGTATTCGTAAAATTTGATAAACTTCATTGTTCCTGCTGATTCAGAGCGCTAAAGTACGCAATTGATTCTTCTGTTTTTTGATTCCTGGGTTCCTTTGTACTTTTGCATCCAGGTTCCCGGGCTCTTGAAAAGCTTAACATAAAGAACCCACCGTAGCCGTGAAGCCTCCGGTGGGTTCCGTAATTAACAACAAGACCCCTTCTTGTTTTATGGAACAAAAATAAAAAGACCTTTCCCAGGATGCATTGATTAATATCAATTTTAAAAAGTGGCGGACTTTTATCTTTACTTTTACTCAGCCAAAGCCTATGTCATTTTCAATTGCCAAATATCACTTTATTACCGGTTCTATATTGGAAGGACTGCCCAAAGAGGATTTTCGGATCCTGCGCGGAAGCATGCAACGCATGGAATATAAAAAAGGGAAAGTGCTTTATACGGAGGGTTCGTATTCAAAAGGAGTATATGTGGTCCGCAAAGGCAAGATCAAGATCTACCAGGTTAATAAAGACGGGAAAGAGCAGATAGCCTATATCTACGGCAAAGGAGAAATCATGGGTTACCGCCCCCTGCTCTGCAATGAGAGACACCCTGTTTCAGCCTGTGCACTGGAAGACACGGTTGTTTCATTCATTCCCAAAACGGTTTTTCTCGAGGTCATCGATACGGCTCCTGCCCTGGCCCATCATCTACTGGTTAATCTCAGTCATGAATTCTCGGTTTGGATCAATAAGATTACCGTTTTCGCCCAGCAACCCGTTCGTTCCAGGGTGGCTTTGTCATTACTCATTCTGAATGAGAAATACCGCAACCCGCGATCCAGGGCCAAATATGTGAGCATCAATCTGAGCCGGGAAGATCTGGCCAATTACTCGGGCACTACCATCGAATCACTGGTTCGCATGCTCCGAAGCCTGAAAGATGAACATATCATTCAGGCAAAGGGTCGCAAAATCATTATTCTGCAGCCTCAAAAACTCGAAGTGATTGCGGAGTCTTATTAAGAATTACCCTTTTAGCTTCGCCTTCTTCTTAAGCAAAGCAGTTTGATCGGCTTCCGAGCGGACTAGCTTCAATGCCTGATCATAATGCTGAAGCGCTCTGGAGGTATCTAAGCCTGTGTACAGTTCTGCCAACAGGGCATGGTATAAATGGTTATCGTTCAGGTTGAGCTTCTCCGCTTCGGCAATGCCAGCCTCTCTATTTCTTGCTTTGGCCAATGCATAGGTGCGGTTCAGAGCTGCTGCCGTAGAGTATTCGATCTGAAGCAATTGATTGTACAATTGAAGAACCTGCTCCCATTTCTCCGTCGAATCCACCGGGCGTGTATGCCAATAAGCAATTGCAGCCTCCAGGTGGTATCTGCTCAGTTCATTGCCGGTGGATGCCTTGTTCAGATAATACTGCCCCTGCTCGATCAGTTCCTGATTCCAAAGACGTGTATCCTGATCTTCATATAATACGGGTTCGCCATCTTTGTTCAGCCTGGCATCAAAACGCGAGGAATGGAAACACATGAGAGAAAGTAAGGCATTCACAAAGGGTTTATTGGTCAGCTCATTTTCAACGAGCAGGTAATTCAGCCGCATCGCTTCCAGGCAAAGGTCTTTTCTGAGAACCGTATTTTGAGAGGCCGAATAATACCCTTCATTGAACAGGAGGTATAACGTGCGGACAATGATTTCCAGGCGCATTCCAATCTGCGCGGGAGCCGGAAGTTCAATCTTCACCTTCTCCGCTCTTAATTTTTCTTTGGCCCGGGCCAGGCGCTTGTAAATAGTTTCTTTATTGGTCAGAAAAGCATCGGCAATTTCTTCGGCTCCAAAGCCACAAAGAATGCTGAGTGATAAACCTATCTGCGATTCGGGCGGGTTACAGGGATGGCAAAGAGCGAACATCATCTGCAACTGGCTGTCCTGTATATTCCGGCCCGACAAATCGATGTCCGACTCCTGCGGTTCCGGAGCGGAAGCGCGCAGTTCACCGGCAATTTTTTGATTGAATAGCGCGTTGCGCTTCAGGTAATCTTTGGCTTTGTTTTTCGAAACGGCATAAAGCCAGGCGGTGGGATTGGCCGGAACTCCTTTAAGGCCCCATGTTTCAGCAGCCAGCAGAAACACATCGCTTACAATGTCTTCCGCACTCTCGATATGTTCAATACCAAACAGCTTGCAAAGCACGGCGGTGATTTTCCGGTATTCGGTCCTGAACAAATGCGGTATTAGCTCGTTTTCTTCCATAAAAAAGCCTTCCCCGGAGGGAAGGCTTTGTATTTACATATTCATTGGAATCACATTTTTCACTTCCACGTTACCGCCCATTTCAAGAATGGGGCAACCCTGTGCAAGTTTGAATGCCTCATCGAGTGTGGCAGCTTTTACCGTGATATAACCGCTTACGATCTCTTTGATCTCGGCATAAGGACCGTCAGTCACCACATTGTTCGGTTTCAAAGTGCGTCCTTCTGAACCAAGGCGGTTACCGGGGTTGGCCAGTTTGTTCTGGGCGGCAATGCCTCCGATCCAGTCCTGCCACTTTTTCATGAGCGCCTGCATCTGCTCGGGTGAGTTCTTTGATTCCGGCATCTGGCTGTTTCTGAAAATCATAATGAATTCTTTCATGTTTGATGGGTTTTAGATGTTTATACCTCAATGACGATCGGGCAGGCGGATATTGGACAAATTTAGATTATTATTTTTTCGGGGTTGTTTTAAAGATTTTAGATGGCGAAAAAACCTTCTTAAAAGAAAAGAGAGGGCAAATAGCCCTCTCCTTTCTTAAATATTCAGATTCGTTACTTCCCTTTGGAAACATTGATCACAGCGTCTAGTTCAGCCATAAATACAGATGCTTCTTCCTTATTTCTTATGGCTTTTAAAAGACTGTCTTCATTACCGGAAACTTCAGCAGATACAATTTTACCAGCCAGATGTTGTGTCCTGGCCAATTGTTTGATTTGTTCAATTTTATTTTGAATGCTTTTTTTCATGATACAAATATAGTCCAATTTTATGCTATTTGCAAGCCTATGCACCAGGGATTAAATGGGACATATAGTATCGGTATAAATCTCTTGTTGATCGGTTATAATCAAAGGGTTCCGGCTTGGGCTTAAAAAAGGGATTGCCACTCGTATCAGCTTCAACCGTGCCATTCCTTAAAAGTCGAACATACCAATCAACACCCAAGGAAATAAAGAATTGACAAAGGTATTCCCTGTTTGTAATAAACATGCGGTGATATAAATAAGCTCTCCCGTCATCAGATCCGTCAAGACCTATAGTAGCATGCCTGTGAGTCTGAAGAAAAGTGAGAGAAAATAAAATTATGGTTGAAAAAACCTTATTCACATTTTCATGATGACATCGAATACTGTCATTAATTTCTCCATCCTCATCAATTGGACCAAAGCTTAAGTTATAAACATTTGGAAGGAGCTGATCCTCCAAATGTTTTATCTCGATCTTCAACAAAACATCTGCTGCCCCGTTTCTTTGAGGGGAATCAAAAGTTATAAAGGAAAGGTTCTCGGCTACTCCAATAGGAGCATACGTTTCGTCTAAATTAATTCTGATCACATTACAAATTTAAATATTAAAACAAAATTTTAACGAGGAAACTTATACCAGTAAAAGAAAACCCATATACAGACATATTGCATCGTTACTGATGAGAAGATAAAAACATTAGAAGCTGTCTCTGTATGAATATTTGAATAACTCAAAAACACCGGCTTTTTTCTGTTAGCAAGCGACATCTGCCCGCGAAGAAAAATAAATAAGTATTCGTACCAGAAATACCAGATGACAATGAGAATCATAAAAACCCTGTCATCTGCCTTTTTTCATTATTTTTGATTCATGATCAGGGCACAGGGCATCCGTAAGTCGTATGGGAAATTGGAAGTACTGAAAGGGGTTGACCTTTCCGTGGCAAAAGGCGAAATTGTTTCCATTGTGGGTGCCAGCGGCGCAGGTAAGTCCACCCTGCTCCACATCATCGGCACACTCGACCGCAGCGATGCAGGCACCGTGGAGATCGGCGACACCCTTGTTTCCTCCCTCAGCGAAAAGAAGATTGCCCGTTTCCGCAACACACACATCGGCTTTGTATTTCAATTCCACCATTTACTGCCTGAATTCACGGCTCTGGAAAATGTGTGCATTCCTGCATTTATAGCCGGCAAGGAAAAGAAAGAAACAGAAGATAAAGCCCTGAAACTGCTTGACCTGCTCGGACTGGCTCTCCGGGCCATCCATAAACCCTCGGAGCTCAGTGGCGGGGAACAACAGCGTGTGGCTGTAGCCCGAGCCCTCATCAATGATCCGGCGGTTGTCATGACCGACGAGCCATCCGGCAACCTCGATTCTGCATCAGCCCGCGAACTGCACAAGCTCTTTTTCTCCCTCCGGGATAAACTCAATCAGACCTTCGTCATCGTCACCCACAACGAAGAGCTTGCCAACATGGCCGACCGAAAACTCGTGATGAAAGACGGGATGATGGTGGCAGGGGGATAAAGAAAGAATGATCAATATTCAATGTTCATTGTTCAATTCTCAAGTATAAAAGCAAGAGAAATGTCGAATACTGAACACCGAATTTCGAATATCGAAGTGTTGGCTTTGAACGTTCACTCGTAATAACAAAGAGTATGGAATTGAATATTTATTAAACCCTTTTTTCAGCCTTTTCCTTCGAAATTCGGTGTTCGGTGTTCGATATTCGATATTGTTTCAATGAAAATTGAATATTGATCATTGAATATTTATTCAAACCTGAAGCAGTACTCCAATCTCCCCAAACGGAGAAAGCTGCACCTGCCTTTCGGCTGATGCAGCTTTCATGTGGTGCAGGCACATAAGCCGGGTTCTGTTTCGTTGTTTCCCGCGGGAAACAACTATCTATCAT
>DASYGQ010000145.1:0-4724 GCA_035999585.1 Bacteroidia bacterium
GGAAGACAACTGTTTTTGTGTAAAAAAGAACTTTCATTTGTATAATAACTCCTGTTATCGTGTAAAAGAGAGTCCTCTTTTATTAAAAGACAACTGTTTTTGTGTAAAAAAGAACTTTCATTTGCACAGAGACTCTTGTTGTTGTGTAAAAGACAAGTCTCTTTTATGCAATAACTCTTGTTTTCGTACAAACAACTCCTTCCATTTGTGCAACGACTCCTGTTTTTGTACAAATAAGCTCCTCTTTATTACCAAATGATAAGCTGTTGAAGTAAAATGCACGAAACGGATCTTTCCCTATTAACCTGACTTTGTTGCAACTATTCGCAAAAAAGCCCGAAGCGATCCAGTAAGATCAGCTTCGGACTTTGGTTGTCAATACCACTTGTGTTATCTCGGCCGGCCTCCGCCTCTTGACGGGGAAGGTGCCGGGCTTGGTCTTGGAGCTGACTCCTGGCGTGGAGGAGGCGCCTGGAAATGTTGCTGTGGCTGCACTTCCTGCCAGGTGCTCTGGTGATAGTCGCGCGCCGAACGTGTTTCATTGCTGATCGGCCGTGCAGGTGCTGCCGGATGATAATCATTTCCGTTGTCCCTCGCCGGAGGAGTGTACTCATGCGTCACAGGACGGGGCGGAGGATTGTCTCTGACAGGAGGAGGGTTATTCCTCACCGGCTCGTTTCTCACAGGTGGTTCATTCCGGACACCGTTGGAAGGTGAAGCGGATGGATTGTTCTGGTAAAACGACTCCGGAATCTTTACATGCGGTCTGGTCACAGGAACCGGACCCGGTCTGCCCGGTGCTTCATAAGGCTGACCGTTGGTACGTGGTGTATTATTCACGGCTACTGCCACGGTATGCGGATAACGGTTTTGATTCCTGGCCAGGAAATCTTTCCGCTCCAGTGGCTGCTGAGGATTGCTGCGGTTGTATTTCGCACGGTCGGTCTCCAGCTGTCCGTATTCCTTGAACCGCTGAGCGCGGCCATGGAGATCTTCTTTGTCCCAGTCTTTGGTCACCACATCTTTATTCCTTCTGCGCCATTCGTTCACACCACGGCTCACGGAATTGCTGTATCTCACATCGCGATGTCCGCTGTAAAAACCATAGCAATGACTGCCGAAAGTTGGGTAACGGCGGCAATGTTCAGGATCGTAGAAATACCAGTTCATGAAATGATAAGAGGGCATGCCAAAGAACACGGGCCTTCTGCCCGGACCGTAGTAAAAGCCCCAGTCGTACCAGAACGGATAAGGATCCCAGCAGGGAGTCACATACCAGGTGGGGTAACCATACCACCAGTTGTAAGGATAGGTATTGTAGGTGACCACAACGGATGTCATGGGTGCAGCATATTCATCGGAGGTATAACCGTTTTCCTGGGCATACTGTTCGGCAGCCTGGGTGTATTCCTGCTGTGCCTCGGGGTTGTCCTGGATGCTTTGCTGCCAGTCGGCCGCGGCCTGTGCATTCTGCTGTGTGAGTGCCTGGTTGAGTGAATCGGTTTCATACAGCACATACTGCGGATCGGTATTGTAGATATCACCGAGTATCACGGTCATCTGCATGTTGTCATAAAGTGTGCTCAGGATATCGGGCTGTTTGATGAGGTTGCGGTAGGCGTTGGCCGCTACATGCGGATAAGCCATCAGGAGCCTGTCGAGATTCGACTGGTAAACGGCATTGCTGCGGTCGAGCTGCACAATGAGGTCGTAATTGCGGAGGCCTTCCTCCATCGCGGTGCGGCGGATCTCTTCGGGGTAGCGGCTGACGATGTCATTCAGTTCTCCTTCCGACTTGCGGTGGTCATAAGCGATGTCGGAGATGAGAGCCGGATAACGGGTGAGGTTCCAGATCTTCTCCTGCTCGTTACGGTCGTAAGGAGCAAGCATGTCGGTGAATTGTGCCTGCGACTGTTTCTGCATGGCATTCAGGCGTACAATCACCTCCGGATATTTGGCTGCTTCCAGAATATCGTGACGGGTCTCGGCCGGATAGAGAGCGATGGCATCCACGGTGGTCTGGTCGTCATGCTCGATCTGCTTCATCATCTGCTGGCTGTCCTGCGCAAGGCACCGGGCACTCATCAACAGAAGCGTGGCGGCGATGGCGGTAATCTGATTCATTGGTTTCATACATCGGATAATTAGGAATTCATTTGCATAGGTATTGCAAAAGCAGAGCCAGAGATTAGAATGCGCTGTATTTTAATGTTTGTCTAATGAATGGGCAGGAGCTTTTGGCCCTGGTTCGGGGTAAAGGTAGTTAAGGATGAAAGGCCGGGGATGTTATTCGGCCTGGAATTTCAGGTATTCAGCGTTTCTCAAGCTAAATACTTTCGTTCTTCCCACTGGAAGGATGCTGAAAAAGAAGCGCTCCAAACGCAGCCGCAAAAACAAGATAGATGATCCCTGTAATCCAGCAGGCCGGAGGTAAAGCCGGCGTCGAAAGCAGCACTTTGATCAGTGCCAGACCGGCAATACAGAAATGCGTGGTATTGGCCACCACCAAGGGCCGGTTGTAAATACCGCCGGTGATGCTCCCTTTCGACATCCAGTTGAGCATGGCAAAGGCAAAATAAAGCGAGCCCAGCATCTGAACCAGTAACAGGCTTAGCTTGGTGGATTCAACACCCATGAAGGAAAGGAGTACTTCCGGATCGAAAGTCAGGATGAGTCCGGCTGCTCCGAGTAAAGCGGCGCTGGCTGTCAGCACGTATTTTGTGTTTATTGAGAATGCCATGTTTGAATTGTTTTTTTCAAAGGTTTTCCGGGAAGGCAAAACTAATGGAATTATTAATTGACTTTTCTGGCGATTTGGGGAATAAAGGGAAGAAATCAGGAACTTTTCCCTTGTATTTTGGATATTCCCTTCGATTGTATACTTTTGCCTTCCTAAATTTCAGGGCCTATAGCTCAGTTGGTTAGAGCAACAGACTCATAATCTGTGGGTGCTTGGTTCGATCCCAAGTGGGCCCACCAAAAACAGAGCGAGAGCGGAGAGTGAGAGCGGAAGCGCTCTGTTTTTTCTTCACTCTCGCACTCACTCCCGCTCTTTTTTCGGATTAACCTCTTCAGA
Source organism: Bacteroidia bacterium (assembly GCA_035999585.1). Classification (GTDB taxonomy): domain Bacteria; phylum Bacteroidota; class Bacteroidia; order Palsa-965; family Palsa-965; genus Palsa-965. The sequence continues at coordinate 3,077 of DASYGQ010000145.1, forward strand.
CTCACAGAGTTCGAAGAGGTTTTTTTACTTTAGCTTGGCAGGTTTGCCCTTCGCAAAGCTGCTTAGCTAAAGTTATACCGCCCTTCGCGGTGTTCGTTTCGGTATCAAATTCGGTAAAGTACTTTTGACATCTTCTCATTTGAAGAATTAGCCCAAAAAGGGCCTAAGAAACACTCAGAACGCCTTATCAGGCTTATTCTTGGGAGGATTATCCGGAATTCAGGGAATTGGGATTTGAAAATTGATCAGTTTTGGGCTGATATCAGAATGGGCTTTTTCTGAAATCCAGCCCGCGTCCATTCTTAACGTTTTTGGAGAACTGGATTAAAAAGGTGAATCAGGAAAGCGTAACTTGTTTCGGCAAAGCCGTAAAGTATTCCTGAAAGTGTAAACTTTTGTAAAGCTCAACTCAAAAATGAAGAATACGGACAATCACTTACCAGAGGTATGAAGACTTTCTATTGCATTTTCATTTCATTTTTCTTTTTTTCTCTAGTTACAGCCCAAAATAAAGATAGTGTTATTGTCTTCTCTAAAGATGCGAAACTAACGTGGTTAGATTTCAAAGGGGAGCCAAGGCATGGGTCGTTTCTAACCGCAGAGTCGTGCATCCGGATTAGCTATTCTGTGAATGAGGACTCTGGAAAGGTCAAAGTCAGAGCACAATTTGTGAAGTACAGCTCATGGCATAGAGATAAAAGTACGAATGATATGGTGCTAAATCATGAACAATTGCACTTCGATATAGCAGAGTTGTATGCCAGGGAATTTCGAAAAATTCTTAGTGAGTATAAATTCCATAAAACGCGATTGGATGAGGAAGTTGCCAGATTATTCAACGCGAACTTCAATGAAATGAACGAAATTGAGCAGAAATATGACAGGAAAACAGTTCATGGAATAAAGAAAGGGAAACAAGCATTTTGGGATGAAAATATCAGAAATCAGCTAGATGATTTGGATTCTTTTTCAAATCCAAGTGTTCAGATTAACTGGTATTCATCACAGGTACAGAATGCAGATTCCATTTCACATCTGCCCTTGAATTCGGCCTTAAACTATGAGTTTCCATCATTCGATCTTTTATTCGGTCAGAAATTGCTTTTAAGCAATCATTTTTATGGTCAGTTCAATACACTTGGGAGCAGTTCATTTAATAGACCTCTTCAGTTCGTTGGTGTTGATTTTGTAGCATACTTTTCTGAAAGCCCGAATGCAGGCACAAACCATGTTTCATATTGCCAGATTATCCCCCAGGAAATTATTGTTCAAAATAAAATCAAAGTTAACGTCACCGGATTTATCACAAGTTTTGAAATGGGTAAGGTAATTGTTGGTGGTCTTAAACATTTTGAATTGAGCCTGACAGGCGGGGCAAATACTGGCCGTTTAAGACTTTATGGGAACGACTCATTAAGAGAGAAGAATCCTTTTTTTTCACCAGTTGTTTCTATTAAGCCTCGCATAAAACTGGGCAAACTTGTTCTAAGCCTTCGTTTGGATTATGAATATGATATCTCCGGAGAAAATTGGAGACGTATCTACTTTGCAAAGTTACCTCAGGTTAACCTCAATACTTTAAATCAAACCGGTTTTTCCTGGCTTTTGGGATTGGGGTATACCTGGGAGTCAACTCCTCAGATCACAT
>DASYGQ010000146.1:0-2646 GCA_035999585.1 Bacteroidia bacterium
CAGCACAATTGCTTTGACATTTTCGTCGAGTCTTGCTTCGCGTATTGCTTTGGAAATTCTTTCAGATCCAATGGTGTTATCATTTCCTTCTCCGCCTTCTATTTGCCCAACAGCATAGATAACAGCAATCCTGTTTTTTGAAATGGGTTCAGAAACATCAATCTTCCGGGGAGATTTATCATAGGCCTCCAGGGTTCTGAAATTTATTTTATCGTTTTCGTTTTCCTTCAGCAAAACATTCAATGCCTTGTAAACCTGATCCTGATAAAGCAGGTCATCGGCAAGGCCGGCTGTTTTCGCATCAGCGGCACTTTGAATCATCATTCCATCGGCCAGATGGCTCAATTCAGATATTGAGATGTGGCGCTCGGCAGCAACACCTTCTTTAATGTGATTCCAGATAGATCCGACATAAGCCATGGTTTGTTCACGGTTGGCCGGACTCATTTTAACGAGGTCGAAAGGTTCAATGGCGCTTTTGAATTTCCCGTGTCTGAAAATTTGTGCATTCACATCGAGTTTATCAAGCAATCCTTTGTAAAACATTATCTGAGCACTCAGCCCTTTCCATTCAATAGTCCCTGCAGGGTTCAAAAACACCTTGTCTGCTGTGGTTGCCAGGTAATAAGCTCCCTGACTATAAGACTCACTGTAGCTCACAATGAATTTTTTCGATTTCTTGAAATCCAGAAGAGCATTCCGGATCTCCTCCAATGTGGCAATACCGCTTTGGACAGAAGAAAGATCCAGATAAATGCCTTTTATTTTAGAGTCCTCTTTAGCTCTCCGTAAATCCAATAGTATATCATTCAGGCCAAGTGGCGTTTCCGTTGAAAAAGATGCAAATGAAAAATTGTCCAGTATATTTTTGGACGATCGCTCAAGGATTTTCTTATCCAGTTTTAAATGAATGACTGTATTATCGGAAATGCTTTGCACTTTATCCTTGGACTTTACAAGACTTGAAAAAGCCCCGGCAACCAGCCCTATCAGGATAAAAGCTCCAATCACTGAAGCGATGATCACTCCCAGAAAACTGCCGAGCAAGGAGGAAAAAAAGTTTTTCATGGTCTGTTTTTTAATGAGTTCTGTTCCGAAGCTGATATTGCAGGCCTGGATAATGTTTGGTTTCATGCAAACTTACAAAAATCAACAGTAAGGTTCTCTTCCCTGTTGAAAAGAAAAAGACCGGGTTTCCCTTCCTGATGCAGAATTCCATTAGGTTTGAGCCGATGAAAACAAAAAAGGTTTACCTCTCCCTTGGGTCCAATTCAGGAGACAGGAAACGGATGCTCCGGGAGGCGGTGTTTTACATAGAGGCTGAAGCGGGACGTGTATTGAAAAAATCGGGAGTGTATGAAACAGAGCCATGGGGGAATACAATGCAACCCTTGTTTCTGAACCAGGTCATAGAGATCAGTACGGAACTGGAAGCTTATGCATTACTGGATACGCTGTTAAGTATCGAAAAAAGACTTGGCAGGGAAAGGGGGAAACAACGCTGGCAACAGAGAACTATTGACATTGATATCCTGTTTATTGAACAGTCTGTTTTGAGCGAAGGACGCCTGCTTATTCCGCATCCTGAACTTCATAAACGAAAGTTTGTATTAAGTCCTCTGAATGAAATTGAACCCGGTTTTATTCATCCTTTACTTCACAAAACAGTGTCAGAATTACTGAATGAATGCTCCGATCCGCTACAGGCAAGAAAAACGGAACCCAGCGAAAATGACGGACTAAACACCACTTAACAAATTATACATCAGTCACTTAACTCACATTTGAGGGCTTGGTATAAAATAATTCCATTTCTTAAAAATTTGATTATTTTTGCAACCAATAGTTCGGTATTTCAACCACAACCAAATAATTTTGAACCAATTATCAAAAATGAAAACTAAAAATCTACACAACCTCGGACTTGTTTTTTTGGCTGCTGTTGCGTTCGTATCGTGTGATGGCCTTGGCAAAATGGTAAAGAAAGCCGATACCGTAACCTATACTGTAACTCCTCAACCTCTTGAGATGCATGGAGACTCCGTTGCAGTTGCAATCACCGGAAAGTATCCACCCAAATATTTCGGTAAGAAAGTAGTGCTTACCATCACCCCGAAGCTTGGCGATCACGCATTGAAACCAGTTACTCTGGTTGGTGAAAAAGCAGAAGGAGCGGGCACCAAAATAAAATTCAAAGAAGGTGGAAGCTTTTCATACGCTGATAAGATTGCCTATACTCCCGACATGAAAAATGCGGATCTGAAGGTGACTGCCAGCGGTGCGGTGAAAAAGAAGACAAAAGAGATTCCGGCTAAGAAGATTGGCGATGGAACTATCGTAACTCCTCTTCTGACCAGACCTGATGAAAAGGCGATTATGGCGAATGACAAATTTCAGAAAGTACTGCCTGTTTCTGCAGAACTCGAAATTTTCTTCGTGATTAACGAAAGCACTGTTCGTCCAAGTGAGATCAGCCGCAAGGAGACAAAAGAATTCAAAGCATTCACCAAAAGAGCAGAAGCGAAAGGGTTTGCGATGAAGAATATGAATGTATCTGCTTATGCTTCTCCCGATGGTGAACTTTCAAAAAATGCGAATCTCGCCGAAGAGCGTGCCAAGCACACCATCAAAGCGATGATGGAAGAA
>DASYGQ010000147.1:0-4151 GCA_035999585.1 Bacteroidia bacterium
TCATCGAGCATGCTTTTTTGCTCAAGCATCCACTCCTCCACCATGTCGCTATACTGCCAGGCTGCCACAGCTATGGGATGGGCTCCGGCTTTCTGTTCAATTTCCTCGTCTCTTTTTTTCTGATCTTCCCACTGTTGATCGTTGAGCACTTCTCCTTCTGCCGTTTGGGTGGAAGAAAGGCGGTGCAGCATTTCCAACGTCTGGTTCATGGCCGATTCCAGTTCATCCCAGAACTCCTTGCTTCTCATATCCTGTTCGGCAGGCAGATCATCATCCTCTTCATCTTTCTCTCCGGCTGATTTTACCTCCATCGCATAGCTTTTGCAGCGGCTGGTAAAATCGCAGCGTTCGCACCAGCGGTCGCAATAATTATAAATACCGGAAATCCAGTTGGTATTGTCGGGGGAATCTGATTCTATGGGGATCGTCCTGGAAGGCATCGGGCACAAAATTATCTTTTTTATAGGAATATGGCTTCATTTCCGGCCTGAAGAAAACGAAAGATTTCAGAAATCAAACTCAGAGATCAAAGCCAGGGCAGTGGGCCACTCTGGATTTGGGGATATCGTTGTCAGGCGGGGCATTGGGAGTAAAACCGAACATGATCTCTCTTGAATCGGAAGAGCCGTTGGCCAGCCTTGAAATCGAATAATCATAGGCTATCCCGAGTGTAATTTTGCGGGTGGGATGAAACTGAAGCATGGCCACCACAGCATCCCGGTCGCGGTACGAAATCCCGATTCCGATTATTTTGTGATAGAAAACCAGCAGGTTCAGCTCTGCCGTAGGCAGAAAAAGCATTGTGGAGCGCAGCTGGATGGAAGGAGTGAATGTCCAGGCATAATTGGAGGACAGATATTTTCGGCCCACCGTAAAGAAGAATTGCGGGCGCAATATGTTTCTGGTGCCCAGTTCTTTCACCCCGTCGATAGAGACGGTTTGGTTATTGGTGGCTTGCTGTGCGGATAGGTCAAAGAAAAGCTTGCGTGAGTAAAGTCTTAGTCCGGGACTAATGACCGGAAAAATTGTAATCACACCGGGATATAACATCAGAGCCGGGTCTGCCGGGTCGTGCAACGAGCCATCGATGCTGATGATGGACACACCGACAGAAACACCTGCTGAAAAAACATAATCATGAGCCAGGCGGACATGATAGGCATACATAGCACGGAATGACTGATTATTAAACTGTCCGGCTTTATCACCTTCGACATAAACACCCACTCCATGCCAGTCCCGGTAAAAACCTTTTTTCCCGATGGACATGGTGGCGCTTACAAAATCAGTGAGGGGCGCATTGGGAAAACCAATCCATTGCTCCCTTCGTCCCATCAGAATCTCAACAGGGCCTTTTTCACCGGCACATGCAGGATTGATTCCCAGATTATTCAGCATGAACTGGGAATACTGCGGCGTTTGCTGTGCAAGCCCCAGGAAAGGGACAAGCAACAAGCAAAAAAGAAAGAGTTTTCCTTTTCTCATCGGATAATAGTAACAGAGCCTTTGGAAACACCATTGTGGGTATCACCGGCATCTTCATAAATCACATAATAATACGTGGCATCATCCACAGGCAAACCCAGAATTGATTTTCCATCCCAGGGTTCATACAATCCTTTATGCTGGTAAATAACCTGACCCCAGCGGTTGTAAACAACCACAAGCAGATTGGGATAATACTGGGTATTGCCGATAAACCAGGTATCGTTTATACCATCTCCGTTAGGCGTGAATACACCTGCCGGCGAAGCATCGCAAAGCCACTGGGGAATAAAAAACGAAAGCGTGGTATCGTGGCCAAGGCCATTGAAAATGGTTGCCTGATAAGAGCCCGTATGCTGGTTTGTGATTTCAGAACCTGTATCTCCTGTATTCCAGGAATAGGTGTACAGGCCATGCACGCCCGACACCTGAAGCTTTACAAAACCGTTCGCGCCTCCCTTTTCATCACAGTTGGCATGCTGTATTTCAGAAACCACCTTATAGTACTGTGCCAGGGAAATCTGGCTCAGCATCAGGGCTGCCAATAGAAAAAACGAATGAATTATTTTTTTCATTTGCAAAATTTCTCTTTCAGTTCCAGTGCCAGCGAACTTCCCAGCTCAATGGCTTTGCTGACATTCTCACAAGCAGCGGAATGATCACCTTTCAAATAGTTTGCCGTAGCCATGGCAATGTATACATCTCTGTTTGCAGGATCAAGCTCAACCACTTTCCGGTAATCTTTCATGGCGGCATCGTAATCGCCGCTCACATCTTTCCAATATCCACGGCTGTACCAGGCCTGCACGTAAGCCGGGTTCAGGTCAATCGCCTCGTCCAGATCGGAGATGGCATCGGAATATTCATTCAGCAGCGCTTTGGCAAGGGCACGGTTGTACCAGGCTTTCGCATACTTGCCGTTCAGATGTATGGCTTTGGTGAGATCATGAATGGATCCCGTATAATCTTCCAGCTCGGCTCTTGTTAGTCCGCGCAGATACCAGGCATCGAAATAAGAAGAGTTCAGTTTGACGGCTTTATCCAGGTCATGCACAGCGTCTTTAAATTCCCCGTTGCGGTAACGGATATTGGCACGGAGATAATAGGAGCTGTCGAAGTCAGGCTTCTGTGCGATGAAGGTATTCAGCTGATCCAGCGCTGCAGTTGTATTTCCGAGCTTGCTCTGAGCAAGAGCAGCACGGTACAGCACAAGAGGACTTTCCTGGGAAAAAGAACCTTTGCTGAGGATAATGAAAACAAGAATGAAAAAGGATTGTTTCACAACAAAACGAAGATAATGAAAATGCTGATTCCCCGTTTTATTTCAACAATTTCCCTAAACCAGCATTTTGAGAAAGATAAAATCTAATGAAGCATGTTCTCGAGAGCGCAGTCGTATACATCACGCACCTCACGCACCGAACCGAATGATTCTCCGTCGACCAGCATCTCTTTTCCTTTGGTAAATCCAAGCTTGGTGAATTTCACACCGTGCTTTTTGAGTTCATCCACCAGTTTCACTTCATCCTCTTTGCGTGCGCTCACCACTACTCTGCCCTGAGCTTCACCAAAGAGGAAGGCATCTTTCCGGATATTCTTATCACTGTTCACTTCAAACCCGAATCCGTTTACAAAAGCCGACTCGGCCAGGGTGACGAAAAGCCCGCCATCGGAAACATCGTGCGCGGAGAGTACCAGCTTCATGCGTATCAGAGCCTTCACGGCTTCCTGCATGTCGTATTCCTCATCCAGATTGAAATAAGGAGCCGGTGTGTTTTTCATTTTATGCCAGGAGTACAGGTATTCGGAAGAGGCAATGCAGTTTTGGGAATCACCGATCATGTAAATGATATCGCCTTCGTTGCGAAAGCCCAGTGTCATCCGGTTGCTTTTATCCTGAAGGAGTCCGAGCATTCCAATGGTGGGTGTCGGAAACACAGGACCTTCAAAAGAACTCTGGTTATAGAAACTCACGTTACCGCCGGTTACCGGGGTTTTGAATTTCGTGCAGGCAGCGCCCATCCCTTTGATGGCTCCTACAAACTGCCAGTATACTTCCGGATTGTAGGGGTTACCAAAATTCAGGCAATTGGTTATCGCGCTGGGCTCCCCTCCGCTGCAAACAATGTTCCGGGCAGCTTCAGAAACGGCGATGGCACATCCCGTTTCCGGATCGGCGTTTACATACCGGGCATTGCAATCGATCTTCAGCGCCAGGGCCTTGTTGGTGCCTTTCACATTCACAATGGCCGCATCGCTGGGGGCATTGGTGCTCATATTAACCACACCAACCATGGAATCGTACTGATTGTAAACCCAGCGCTTGGAAGCGATATTCGGATGAGCGAGCAGAAATGAAGCGACTGCCTTCAGATCCTTCGGTTCTTCCACACTTTCAATCTTGAATTTCTTTGATTCGGCGAAATAAGCCGGTTCTTTGTATTCGCGTTTATAAACCGGGGCACCGCCGCCAAGCACGAGTGTATCACCGGGCACGTCAGCCACCAGTTCGGAATGCATGTAATACTTCAGTCTGTTTCCGGCAGTTACTTCCCCGATCTGTACACAATTGAGGTCCCATTTCTCAAATACCTTTTCCACCATTTTCTCCATGCCTTTCTTCACCACAATCAGCATACGCTCCTGCGATTCGGAAAGCAGAATTT
>DASYGQ010000154.1:0-3369 GCA_035999585.1 Bacteroidia bacterium
ATTCCCTGTTCAATAACAAGGAGCCCGGCTTTTCCTCACGGAGCATTCCCGCTTAATGAATATCACACTGTGAATAAATAGACTTCCTGCCATCCGGGGAAGCCGTATTACTGCCTACTTTTGCTCATGCAGATCCTTGAAAACCATCCGCTTAAAACACTCAATACATTCGGCATCGAATCCTTTGCCCGTTTTTTCTCCGAGCTTGACTCGGTGGATGCCATGAAGGAATTTCTGAATCACAACGCCCTGAAAAAAATGCCAAAACTGATTCTGGGTGGCGGAAGCAACCTCCTGCTCACCCAAAAGCACCTGGATTTTGCAGTACTCAAGAACTCCATCAAAGGCATTGAAAAAACAGGGGAAGACAAGGATTTTGTTTATGTCAGATCGGGAGCCGGAGAAAACTGGAATGAACTCGTTCAGTACTGCATCCGCAACAATTATGCGGGAATCGAAAATCTGTCGCTCATTCCAGGCAATGTGGGTGCCGGACCCATGCAAAACATCGGGGCTTATGGGGTGGAGCTGAAAGATGTCTTTCACCGCCTGGAAGCACTTCACATCTCCGATTTGAAAACAGAAATCTTCAACACCCAACAATGCGAATTCGGGTATCGTGAAAGTGTTTTTAAAAGAGCCGCAAAGGGTAAATACATCATCACCACCGTGACACTCCGGCTGAACAAAAAACCGGTTTACAGCACCAGTTATGGTGCCATCAGCAAAGAGCTGGAAAATATGGGAGTGAAAGATCTTTCCATCTCAGCCATCAGCAAGGCAGTTTGCAATATCCGCAGCAGCAAGCTTCCGGACCCGAAGATCATCGGGAATGCAGGGAGTTTTTTCAAAAATCCGGAAATCGATGCGGCCACATTCAATTCCCTCAAGGCCCGTTTCCCGGATATCATAGGATACCCGCTCGAAAATGGTCGTGTCAAGCTGGCGGCCGGCTGGCTCATTGAGCAGTGCGGATGGAAAGGAAAAAGAGAAGGTGATGCAGGCGTGCATGCCTTGCAGGCCCTTGTGCTTGTCAATTACGGACAAGCTTCAGGACAGCAGATCTACGACCTCAGCTCCCAGGTTCTGGAATCCGTCTTCACTAAATTCGGAGTGATGCTTGAAAGGGAAGTCAATATTATTTGAAAAATCCAGAGAAGCTATTTCAAAACAGGTTTTGAGCTGACTCCTATGCTATTTCCTCCACGGTAAAACCTGTGCTTCGCAAATCATTCCAGAAATTGGGATATGATTTCTTAACAACCTCCGGATCTTCTATTTCTACAGAATCACCAAGCAGGGCAAGCGGGGCAAAAGACATAGCCATGCGGTGGTCTTCATATGTTTTAATGGGAGCATCCGGCATCGATCCTTTTTTTCCAGGTTTGATTTCGATGATTGAGTTGCTTATGATTTCAACACTCGTATTCATCTTCGCAAGTTCATTTTTCAATGCCTGCAAACGGTTTGTCTCTTTCAGTGTGAGGGTATCCAGACCATTGAACATGGAAGGTATACCCAATGCCGACACAACAACGGCAAGCGTTTGTGCAATATCAGGGCAATCTGAGAAGTTGTATGCAAATGTTTCCGCATTCACCTTTTCCTTTCGCAGTCGGATTCCATCTTTTGTAAATTCAGTATGGACACCAAAAAATTCAAACAACTGTTTCAGTACTGAATCACCCTGAAGGCTTTCCTCTTTCAGTCCACGTATGGTCAGGTCGACTTCCGCTGCCAGTGCCGCCATCGCATACCAGTAAGACACTGCGCTCCAGTCGCCCTCCACCAGGTACATGGAACTGTCGGATTCCTGGACTGAATATTTCTGCGTGCTCACTGAAATGCAATCATCCTGATATTGGCCATAGACTCCAAAATGCTCCATGATTTTAAGGGTCATGGTAATATAGGGGTGTGAAACCGGCTTGCCACCTTCAAAGCGTATGGTGAGTCCATGAGGTAATTTGGGGGCAATAAGTAACAATGCCGTGATAAACTGGCTGCTGATGGATGGGTCAAGCGTTGCCTCATTTCCTTTCAAAGCGGTTCCTGTAATGCGTAAAGGAGGATATCCTTCTGATTCGAGGTATTCGATTTTCGCTCCGAGTTGACGCAGGGCATCCACCAGGGCGCGGATGGGACGTTTTTTCATACGGTCGCTTCCTGTGAGGGTGCGAGTGCCCGGAACAGTTGAAAAGTAGGCTGTCAGAAAACGAATGGTTGTGCCGGCCGCCCCCACATCGTAAACCGACTGCGGGTTTACAATTTCAGTTTCCAGAATTTTCTGGAGAGTCTGTGTATCCTGGGCTTCCGCCAGGTTGTTAATACCAAAATCTTCGTCACAAATTGCCTGAATAATGAGAACCCTGTTGCTTTCGCTTTTGGAAGCGGTAAGGTTGATAACACCTTTGAGTTTCTTGGAAGAGTGAGAGACTTTATATCTCATAATTCTGATATGCGGCTGGTTCGTTTGGCTAAGGTAACAAATCCTCCAGAAGCGATTTATGCTTTGCTTCAATTATTTGGTCCTGATCCTTCGCCTCTTTCCCTGGCAACCCGGCTACCACCCTCCTCTTTCACGCCAAGCCTCTTTGCAGATTGCCACTGAATCATTTGGAGCCTTGTATAATTTTGGTAATTTTATCAGGCGCATTTGCCATACATTTTCAAATTATTAAAAACACATCTTCCTCGGGAAGGTCACTAAAGGAAAACCATGAAAACTGAAATGATCGAAAAGCTCGAGAAGATGCTTTCCACAGGAGATGTACCCGCTATCAGTTCCGAAATGAGAACACTCAGGCTCAATTTCGAAAACACATTGAACAAAGAACAGGAAGCAGCCAGACAGGCTTTTCTTGCTGAAGGCGGAATCCTCGCCGACTTTACCTTCGTCAAGCAGGAAGAAGATGAGAAAATAGAGAAATTGTTTCAAGAGTTTCAGGTCCTGAAAAAGAGTCATGAAAAAAAGACAGCCGAAGAACAAGCGAAGAACCTGATCGTAAAATCAGAAATCGTTTCCAAAATAAAGGCCCTCGGTGATATACAGTCCCAACCCGGTAAAGCACTGAAAGCGCTGAAAGAACTTCAAACACAGTGGAAGGAAACAGGACCTGTTTCATCCCATGCCTATAAAGATCTTCAGAATGAATACAGCAAGGCCGTTGAAGCTTTCTATTACAGCCTTGACATTTATAAAGTTCTGGAAGAGCATGATTTCAAAAAAAATCTGGAGCTCAAATCTGAAATCATTCAAAAACTGAACCTGCTCGTTGAAAACCCCAATATCAAAGAGATTGAAAGACTGATTAAAGTATACAGGAACGATTGGGATGATGCCGGTCCTGTTCAGAATGCCAAATGGGA
>DASYGQ010000183.1:0-15403 GCA_035999585.1 Bacteroidia bacterium
GTCATAAATTTTTCGGAACCACCGGCAGCGGCATAAGACTTCTGGTAAGAGGCAATGTCGGCCGGGAATTTAAATGTGTCGGCGGCACGATAGGTAAAATCTCTTTTTCGGTTGGTATTGGCAATTCCCACAACAATGGAAGGAGGAAGCCTGTTTACCCAGGGGAAACTCGAAAACTGAACAAGCCCGCAAATGTGTATAAAGTCTTCATCCGCTGAACCGTCAAGCAGATAGATGACCGGATAAGTTTGTGCAGAATCCGGTGAATAGCCATCGGGCAGATAGATATTAAGCGTTCTTGTTTCTGAGAGAATGGAGGAATGGACCTGATCAATGTGACCTAAAACAAAGGGCTTGCTTTCTTTGTTCTGGCTAAGAGCCACACAGGAGATTGAAATGAATGAAAGAAAGAGAAAAAAAGGTTTCGAAAAACCACATTTAGCGATCATACACAATTGAAAATTTAACGCAAGATAGGTATTTTCAAGTAGGGCGACTGGTATTGATCCATTGCCAACAAGGCATTCCTGACAATCCTGTCCCATTTGCGTTGACTGGCTTCATTCAGTCCATGATTGGTTTCAATGTCATAATTGAAATGAATGGTGTCGCTTTTGGCGGCATAATAACGGAAGAGAGAATCTGCAGTCGCGATAAAGTCGCGTTCGTTGGCTTTGACTGCCAGAATGGCCTGCCTGAACCTGCGTGAATACAATTCAGCCAGATCGAAATGCAGTTGTTCGTGCAAAAGCAGAGAAGGGTTGACCGCCGGAATTTTTACCCAGGAATTACTTTTGTTGAAGAACGCCCGGGTATCAAGTACGAGACTGTCGCCCTGTGCACATTTTGAAATCCGGTGCATGAATCCGATGTAAGAGGCAGAAGCGGCGTCCTCATCTTCCGCTTTCATATGTCCGCGAAAGTCGGGCCATCTCAGACGCGTCTCCGGCTTCCAGAAGAGGTATTTGTCCTCATTGTTTTCCACAAAGGACTGTGTCAAAAAAGCCAGAAGGATAAAAACGAACATCTTTTTCATCTGAGTAAGGATGAGGTGAGGGGAACGTTTCTATAAGAAAGATAGTGATTTTTTGTGAAAAAACAAGTAAGCGGCTCAATAAACCATTGGAAAGTTTGGGGCTTGAATTCCGGCATTCGTACCTCTTTTTCTTGAGTTCGTCTGAATCAAAAAATCAGATAGGTCTTGCTTTTACTCTTTTATGAAACACGTAAAGGGAGATAACATACAGTTCCCTCAAAAGGTCATGCAGTTCACTCAAATTGCTATGGCGGCTGAACAGATTCCCATTCTTTTGTCAAAAATTTATAAAACCACACACATGAAAAAGAAATCTGCTTTGAAGATTACCACTCTTTCGGCCCTCCTTCTGGCCGGAAGTCAAATTATGAATGCACAATGGGCTGGAACAAGCCCCGGCGGAGCCGCCGCTCAGTATAATCGGGCTAATGTGGGTATCAATATTCCGACAGGAAGCACCGCTGCATGGCCCCTTCATGTTGTCGGTAAGACCCGTTTTGATATCGGGCAGACAAATGGAGCCGGAAACGGACGCATGTATCTCACGCGTACTTCAAGCACAAACCAGGAATGTCTGCTTTCATTCGGAACAGGTCCTTTTGCTACCGGCACAAGTAGCTATGACTGGGTGCAGGGAACTTATGCCAGCTCAACAGCCAATACGGATTTTGTACTGGCAGGCTGGACAGCAGGCAGAGTTATGACAGTTCTTCAGGCAAACGGTAACATGGGTCTCGGAGCAGCAACTAACCCACTCACAAAAGTCCAATCCGGCGGCGATCTGCTCGTCAGCACCGCTACCAGCGCTCCAGCCAGCGCCGCACTCATTCACAGCAATACCGGTTATTCTGCAGCAACAAATCCGGACTATACCTGGTACGGCGATCTCACAACAGGTTTGTTTCACCCTACTGCGGGTAAGACCATTGGTTTTGCAATCAATGGAACTGAAGCCATGCGCGTGGCAAGCAACGGATATGTGGGTGTGAATATCACCAACCCAACTCAGATGTTTCACATGAATAACGGAGCTATTCTTCTTCAGGGAACAGTTGCGGGTGTGGGCGGACCTCAGATCCTGCTTGGCGGAACTCCCGGTGTACAGACTTACGGTCAGTATGGCATGGAATACGAAACTGCGGCACAGGCTTCAGCGCCTGCAGGTGGTTTGAATTTCTGGAAACCGTTTCTCTCTACTGGGGTTAATACAAACAACATCCTTTTCTTGAGCGACAATGGAATGGTAGGTGTAAACACACCCAATCCAACTGCTCAGCTTACTGTAAACGGAACAACCCTCATAGGCGATCCTGCTGCTGTGACACTTCCTGCTGGTTACAAACTGTATGTGCAAACAGGAATCCTCACAGAAAAAGTAAAAGTTGCCCTGACCACCACTACAGATTGGGCGGATTATGTATTTGAAAAGAACTATAAACTGAAATCGCTTGATGAGGTGAAAAGCTTCGTTGAGAAAAACAAACACCTGCCAGGCGTTCCTTCTGCCAGCGACCTGAAAGAACAAGGCGGTATTGATCTTGGGAAAATGGATGCCAAGCTGCTTGAGAAAATCGAAGAGCTGACCCTGTACTCCATTCAGTTAAAAGAGGAGAACAAAAACCTGACCGAGCGCCTGACCAAACTGGAAGCCGCAAGCAACAGGTAATCGTTTTTATCCATGAACCTTATTTAAAGACCAACACTATGATAAAATATTTGAGAGTGGTACTTTTCGTGCTGTTGTTGCCCCTGGGCACCAGTATGTACGCACAGTACAGCAATTGGTCGTTTGTCGGACCCGTTTCCAACAACAACGCCAATGGACATGAATTTGAGCCAGCCCAGGTGCATAAAATTGTTATTGATCCTGCTAATCTGAACCACCTGTTTACCGGTGGCACGTTTGCAGGTTTGTGGGAATCAAACAATGCCGGGGCCAGCTGGCAAAATGTGAATACCAACCCAGCAGGATTTAACGGTGTGCTGGGCCTGTGTTTTTTGAGCAGCACACAGCTTCTGGTGGGGAACTACCACGTGGGCTTCAATGCCGGCCTTGGCTCCCATGATGTTTCCACAGGAGTAAAAATTTACAATTTCCAGTCTCAGACCTGGAGCAGCCTGGGCGCTTTGCCCGTAGGTTCGCAGAATTATGTGATCAAAAATATTTCTGTGTATCCGAGCGATCACACAATCATTTTTGTCTGCACCTCGATCGGCTTGTTCCGGAGCCAGGACAGCGGTGCTACCTGGACCGAAGTGATTTCGAATAAATACGCCGAGAACATGGTTTTCATCGCGAAAACCAGCGGCACGGATTACTTCTGTTACGTGGCAGGATCAAACGCCGTCGGCCTCTGGGGAGAGCCTCCCGGAACACCGATGCTGATGGAATCGTCCGACAAGGGTTTAACTTTCCCGGTTGATCTTTCGTCCAGCATCACCCTGGGTTCCGGCCAGACGCGTGGTCATTCCACCGCATGCATCGGACCTCAAAACAGCACGAGCGACCGGCAACTGTTTACCATGACCAATGAAACTCCCGGTACGCCGGAAGGCTGGGATCCCTATGGATGGGACATGTATGGCGGTGGTTTATACCTCGATCAGTTTTCAAAAAACACGAATACCAATGCCGTGACTCACACAGCGCTGAGCCCCTATGGTTTATCCGGAATGGGAGGCCTCCGGGAAGCGGTTGCTTACGACCCGGTTAATAATTATCTCTGGTTCGGCAGCCAGCATCTGAACTATTTGGACCTGGCAAGCGGAAACGCAACCTATTATGTTCAGTACAGCACGCATAGTGGTGTCAATGGCGGAATACACGACGATATGCACGACATTGAAATTGTGAACAATGCGGGACAGTATACCATGTATGTAGCGCATGATGGCGGAGTTGTCAGCTCATCCTTGAGCTCAGGGCCTGTTCCATATTTCTCACGCCTGAACTTTGGTCTGAATGTTTGCCTTGTGAACGGGTTTTCCGGTTCCGAAGATCAGCCGAACATTTATGCCCTGGGCGGCGGCGATATTGTGAATACCGATATTTACGATGCCAACCTCCAGCAAGATAAGTACACTTTATCTACTTGGGAAAATGATGGCGCGATCATCGACAAATTCAACTCGAACAACATGATTTTCGACGCGAACAGTTATGGAGGCGCTTATCTCACTACCTCCGATGGCGGAGCTACCGTATCCGGAACAAAGAGCTATTATGCACCGGCCAGCGGAAGCACCTTCGCGCAAGGAACCAGCGACGGGACAGATGCCTGGGGCTTCATGCCACACAACTATTACCAGGATCCATACCGGGCCGGCCGGATTTTTCAGGGTAAAGATCAGACAGGTATTTACCAGTATGACTGGCCAAGTCAGAGTTTTGTAGCGAAAATAAAACCGTTCAATATCCAGCCCAATATCGTTTGGTCCGGCGGGCCTTGTTCGCCCAATCCGAGCGGGGACTGGAACCTGCAGGGCTGGGTGCGTGTCAATGGCATGTCATTCTCTCCGCAAACGCCGAACAGTCTTCATTTCCTGGTTGACGGCGGCTACGATCCGGCACACCCTGCCTGTTACGCGAATCCTTCTGTCATCAAATACATCGGCAGTAATCTGGATGATGTATGGTCGGGCCATAACGATGCGTATAACGCAAGCAATCCGCAATGGGCGAATGTGAGCCCCAGCTGGGCGAGCTTTGCAAGTACTGTTGGGAATTGTACTTCCTGTGCAAACGTAGCGGGTGCCGATCTCGGCATTCAGTTCAAGGACATTGAAACCAGTCCCTGGAACAAAGACCGCATTTATGTGGCGCTGTATATGCCCAACAATCCAACAGTTCGTGTTTTGAAATACGACGGCACAACCTGGAGCAACTACAGCGACGGATTGCCTCCCAATGAAGGTTCCTACGCCATGGTGATGGATCACGCCAGCAATGATGGACTCTATCTGGCAACAGACATGGGTATTTACTTCAGAGACGCTAACATGTCGAGTTGGATTCCATACAGCAATGACCTGCCCATCATGTTCAGCAGGCAGTTGGAAATCAATTACAAGGAGAACACGATCAGGGCGGGAATATACGGAAGAGGAATCTGGAAATCACCTCTGAGCTGTCCGAATCAAACCAATCTCTCGCTCATGACTCCAATAGCGGCGAATATCTATGAAGCGAATTACATTACAGCAAGCGCCAATGCAACGCTTACGCTTTCGCCGACAGTTTTCCGCGGAACGAATTCAGTGACCCTGAATCCAGGTTTTAAAGCGGTACCTGGTAATACACCCAATACGTATTGCCTCGCTCTGATTCATGGTTGTTCCGGTGGAGGAACAAGTACATACCAGTATCACAGAATGCAAGCTCCTCCCGAACCCCATGCTCCGAAAAAGACGGAAGCCTCTGGTCTGACTGCATATCCAAGTCCGAACGATGGCCATTTCACAGTGTTGATCCCAGGCGGAGATGACGAAGACAGAGCAACAGTCACCATTTATGATCCGTATGGAAAACAAGTATTCCTGCGTGGAAACATCCTGGAGCGTCAGTTGAGTTTTGACTTCAGTGAATTTCCAAAAGGGATGTACCTGATCCAGTGCGTGATGGATGGAAAGGTAATGAGCATGAAGGTGTTGAATCAATAATTGATTTTTGATTTTCGCGCCTGTTAACCTGGTGAGAAAAGTAAAAAGCCTCCGGTCTTTCCGGAGGCTTTTTTAGTTTAAACACAGTGTATCACTCAAAAGATTCCTATCTTATCAAGATTGATGTGCGAAAGAGGAGAATCAAGGGATTTTTAATTTGAAAAAGTCAACAATAAGAAGAGTTGCCATCATTATACTTGAATATGATAACGTATCAGATTCCAGACTTTTCCGGTAGTATATATTTGAGATCGGACCAAGCCAATCCCTGGTTTAAGATAAATGTAACCTTTAAAAGGGGCACTCATGGTTTCTGAAAAATAATATCTATAGACATTGGTAAGGGCAAGCCCATTCAGATTCAATGCCGGATAGAATTGATAACCAGTTGCGGGCTGTAAATGTCCTGAATCAGATGAGCATAGCAGAATCGTGCCAGTTCCAAAGGGATTAGCATAATGTATAACGTTACCCTGAAGCCAATAATTGTACTGAAATGTACTGTCGGTATAAGGTGGTTTATTGGTGGAGTCGTAGGCGTAACGATAGTAATAATAGGTGTTTCCGGTACCTGGAGAGGATGGACCGGATACGTATACTGCAGTTTTCTTCTTGAATCCATAGCAGTAACAAGAATCAATTTTTCCACTTGCCGAGTCCTGATAAACCCAGTAACTCCCAGGCTTGAAAAGAAAATTTTGAATTAGAAAGGTGTCTATTGAATAATCCGTTATAGTTGGGGTCTTGCTTGAAGGAGGGGCTGATTGATCTTTTCTGCACCCCACAAATACGAAAACAGTATAATGGAGATCAGAAATATGTGTTTTCGAAGCATACTTTAATGTTGGATCAAATCTATCTATATTCAAAGATAGGTCAAATAAGCACGGATTTAGTCAGGATTGAGTGGATTGCTGGTGTGACTGAGCGGGTGCCGGAAATGTAACTGTAGATTGCTTACTTCAAGAATAAAAGGAGCCAAAACAGAAATGCAAGAACTCCTTGATTTTGCTGATTGGCGGAAAGTCAGTGTGAGTGTGAAAGCGAGTGCGAAGAAAAAACAGAGTGAGATCGAACGCTCTTCGCGCTCACTCTCACTCTGTTTTTGTGGCTCCGGCGGGAATCGAACCCACATCAAAAGTTTAGGAAACTTCTATTCTATCCATTGAACTACGGTGCCATACTAAAAGAACGAATAATCAGGGGCAAGACTTATTTAACAACCCCGCCATTTGCCACATCTTTCGAAGGCGACACAAAAGCCAAACTTCCATCGGCATTCTCAGCCATCAGGATCATGCCCTGCGATTCGATGCCCTTGATCTTACGGGGCGACAAATTTACTAAAATGCTCACTCTCTGCCCAATAATATCTTCGGGCTTGTAATTGCCAGCAATGCCTGAAACGACAGTACGCTGGTCGATACCTGTATCAATACGGAGTTTCAGGAGCTTGTCGGTTTTAGGAACACGCTCTGCTTCGAGGATCGTTCCTACACGAATATCCATTTTCGAAAAATCTTCGAAACTGGTTTCCGCCTTTGGCGGACTGATTACGTGATTGTCGAGCTCATTCTGTTTTTTGCTGTCTAGCAGTTTCTGGACTTGTGCTTCAATGGCCGGATCTTCAATTTTATCGAAAAGCAAAGCGGCTTCGTTGATCTTATGGCCAGGAGGCAGCAGATCCGAGCGGCCGGCATGCGACCATTTGAAGCCACCCAGATTGAGCATGGATGAGAGACGGGCTGCAGTGAATGGCAGGAAAGGCTCCATGAGTATAGCCAGGTTAGCCGTTACCTGAAGAGCTATTTTCATGATTGTACGAACACGTTTTTCGTCGGTGGCAGCAATTTTCCAGGGTTCGTTATCAGCCAGGTATTTGTTGCCGGCACGGGCCAGGTTCATCAGTTCAGCCAGGGCTTCCCGGAAGCGGAAGGCATCGAGTGAAGCGGCAATCTTAGCCGGGTATTTGGAAATCTCTTCCAGCAAAAGAATGTCGGCCTTCGTGTATTCATCGGCCTGAGGTACTTTGCCTTCATAATACTTATGCGTAAGCACAAGCGTACGATTTACAAAATTGCCGAGTATGGCAACAAGCTCGTTGTTATTCTTAGCCTGGAAATCTTTCCAGGTAAAGTCGTTGTCTTTTGTCTCCGGAGCATTTGAGCAAAGTGTGTAACGAAGCACATCTTGCTTGTCTTTGAACGTGATCAGATACTCATGCAACCATACGGCCCAGTTGCGTGAAGTCGAAATTTTATCGCCTTCCAGGTTCAGAAATTCATTGGCAGGCACATTGTCTGCCAGCACATAATCGCCATGAGCCATGAGCATGGCTGGAAAAATGATGCAATGAAATACGATATTGTCTTTGCCGATGAAATGCAGCAGACGGGTGTCTTTGTTTTTCCAGTAAAGCTCCCATTTATCAGCGGAGGATTTATCTGCAGCTGCTTTATTCAGGAAGTATTCTTTGGTGGCCGAGATATAGCCGATGGGTGCATCGAACCATACATAAAGCACTTTCCCTTCCGATCCTTCTACCGGCACTTTCACGCCCCAATCAAGGTCACGTGTCATGGCACGGGGCTGAAGTCCCTGTGTGAGCCAGCTTTTACACTGACCATATACATTTGTTTTCCAGTCTTTGTGCAATTCGATATAAGCTTCGATCTGAGGCTGCATCTTATCAAGCGGCAGAAACCAGTTTTTGGTGCTGCGCATTACGGGTTTCTCTCCCGACAAAGTAGAGTGGGGGTTTATAAGATCTGTTGGGCTTAAGGTAGACCCGCATTTCTCGCACTGGTCGCCATATGCGTTTTCGTTGCCGCATTTCGGGCAAGTGCCAACGATATAACGATCGGCCAAGAACTGGTTCGCTTTTTCGTCAAAGTACTGCTCAGTCACTTCTTCTTTGAAAACGCCCTTGTCATACAGGTTGCGGAAGAAACCGGCAGCGGTTTCATGGTGAACGGGGTTGGACGTTCTGGAATAAATATCAAAAGAAACTCCAAATTCACGGAAGGAGTCACCCATCATTTTGTGGTATTTATCCACCACCTGTTGGGGGGTGATTCCTTCTTTGCGTGCTTTGATGGTGATGGGGACGCCATGTTCGTCGGAGCCGCAGATGAAAAGAACATCTTCGCCTTTCGACCTCAGGTATCGCACATAAATATCCGCCGGCAGGTAACAGCCAGCCAGGTGTCCTATATGAACAGGCCCGTTGGCATAGGGCAGTGCTGCGGTGATGAGATGACGTTTCGGGTTCACTTCTGGTTTAGATCGGTTTTCAGGGAAACAAAGATAATCATTCAGGCTTTCTGGCACCGGGTGTTTTGTGCAGATAAGGGTATTTTCAGTTGAATAGAGGGCTTTCTTTCTCAGGAACTGAATCAGTTGCCTTTAATTATCGGATATTTGCCTGTCAAAATCTGTTGCTATGATCAAGGGTATTCTCAAATTTGCCGGACTGGCGATCCTGGTTCTTGTATGTATACTGCTGACCCGGACAATGCTTTACAAATCGAAACAGCATAATGTCGAAACGGTGAAGCCGGTTGCAATAAGCGATTCGGTCAACTTCCACCTCTCGAAAGCGGTGCAGATTCCCACGATTTCTTCTGACATGCCTGGTGGCTTCGACACAGTACCGTTCAGGCAAATGATTGATTTCCTTGCCAGGACGTACCCCCTTGCCACCACCCGCCTTCACCGAAAAACAATTAATCAACTGAGCCTGCTTTATACCTGGGATGGCCGCAATCCGTCCCTCAAACCTATGATTCTGATCGGGCATATGGATGTTGTGCCGGTCGGAACAGAACCGGGAGAACAGTGGCAATATCCTCCTTTCAGCGGTATGATCAAGGACGGTGTGATCTGGGGCCGTGGGACATTGGACGATAAAGTGAATGTCATCGGGATACTGGAAGCAGTGGAAATGTTGCTGAAAGAAGGTTATCAGCCTGAACGCACGATTTACCTTGCTTTTGGCCATGATGAGGAGTCGGGTGGCGAGCAGGGAGCTGAAAAAATAGCAGGGTATCTTGCCTCACAGCACGTAAAAGCCGATTTTCTTCTGGATGAAGGTCTGGTAATCACACACGATATCGTACCTGGCGTTGCCGGAAATGTAGCTCTTGTTGGTATTGCTGAAAAAGGATATGTGTCGGTTGAGTTATCCGTGGAAGCTGAGGGTGGACATTCATCCATGCCAGCCAAAGAAACACCCATTGGGATTCTGGCGTCAGCTGTTTCGAGGCTTGAAAAGCACCCGATGAAGGCGCAGCTTTCTGTTCCTGTTCAGGAATTCCTGGATTACGTAGGGCCGGAAATGTCATTCTTCTCCCGCCTGGCTTTTTCAAACCGGTGGCTTCTGAAAGGGCTGATCATCAAAAAATACGAAGCATCCAATGCAGGTAATGCCATTGTGCGTACAACCACGGCAGCGACCCTTTTCAGGAGTGGGACCAAGGATAATGTCCTTCCGGGGTTTGCTTCGGCAACCGTCAATTTCCGGATTGTGCCGGGTGAAAGCATTGAAGATGTGTTCGCACATATCCGCAATGTGGTACAGGACAAACGTGTGAAACTGAAAAAGGTAGGACATTTCACTGAGCCAAGCCCTGTGTCGGAAATCCGATGCAGAGCATTTGAAGACATTGAAAAAAGCATCCGCCAGATTTTTCCGAATACACTCACTGCTCCATCCCTTGTTATTGCCGGAACAGATGCGAGACATTATTCGGAAGTGGCTGTCAACCTGTATCGCTTTGTGCCACTTATTGCTATGCCAGATGATCTGAAAAGAATTCATGGAGTGAATGAAAAAATTTCATCGCCGAATTTCAGCAACTGCATTCGTTTTTACAGACAATTGATTCTGAATGCCGATTCGAATCATTCCGATACAACCATGAAACAATAGACCGAAAATGCAAACGATCACACCGCCTTTTCTCAAACGGGGAGATGTTATAGGCCTGGTGGCACCGGCCAGAAAGATTTCTCCGGAAGAGTTGGAACCTGCTTTGCAGATGCTTCGCAGCTGGGGGCTCGGAATTAGAATTGGTAAGAATATGTTCGGTTCGGACAACCAGTTTTCAGGAACAGACGAGCAGCGTACTGCCGATTTCCAGGATCTGCTGGATGACCAGGAAGTGAAAGCTGTTCTGAGCGTAAGGGGTGGCTATGGCACATTGCGCATCATCGACAGGCTTGACTTTTCAAGATTCAAACGTTCACCGAAATGGATCATCGGTTACAGTGATGTAACGGTGCTGCATTCCCATATACACAATCTGGGCATTGAAACACTGCATGCCACCATGCCATCTAAGTTTGCCGGTTCCCCAGCATCTGTTGAGAGCCTGCGTATGGCCCTTTTTGGAGAAAAGCTGAAGCATACATGGCAAGGAGAAATTTTTGGGCGCCAAGGAGCGGTGGAGGCGCCTCTTGTGGGCGGAAATCTTTCGCTTCTTTATGCGCTTCAGGGCAGCAGGAGTGATCTGAATACGAAAGGTAAAATCCTTTTCCTGGAAGATCTCGATGAATACCTGTATCACATCGACCGCATGATCCTAAGCCTCAAGCGCAGCGGTAAGCTGGATCACTTGGCAGGACTGGTGATTGGTGGAATGACAGAGATGAAAGACAATACAATCCCTTTCGGGAATAGTGCTGAGGAAATTATTCTCGAAGCAGTAAAGGAATACGATTACCCGGTTGCCTTTTCACTTCCTGCTGGCCATACAGATCTAAACCTTGCACTTATGATGGGAAGAAATGTAAAGTTGGAAGCGGGCCCGTTGAATTCACTGGAGTTCTGAACCGGCATCGGTATCCGGAAATAAAAAGCCCTCCTGATTTCAGGAGGGCTTTTTTATAAATGAGAGGAGACTAATTGAATTTTTTATAGTCTTTCGGAATTTCAAGAGCGCTGTTGTCAACCGGCTTTTTGTCAATCTTGATGGCTTCCAGTTTTCCGGTTTCTTTACCATTGAGATCGGCTTCAACGGAAAGAAGCGGCATCATTCCTTTGGTGTCCTTAATGGCCCGGAAATAAACGGATGCCTTGTCCTTGCGGTTCCAGAGAATAACAGAAGGAGTAAAGAAGTTGAAGTTGGATCCGGCCAGCCAGTATGTGATCTGAACGTTGTCGGTTTTAGATTTCACTACATACCCCGTGCATTTGTACCCAAGGATTGTTTTGGTGTCCTTCAGTTTGATGACAGTGTCGATCTTATTGCTGGCCACATTCTTATTCACAGCAACATCGTCATACACTTTACGGCTGTGATTTAGTCCGGTTATTTTATTGGTTGTCAGGTCAAACAGGAAAGATCCTTCAGCCTTGTGCGAAGTTTTACCCAACTGATCGAGCATGATCTTGTTGCCTTTCACATGATACACGTTCAGTGTGGTGTCTTTGGCTGTAAACTGCTTAAATTCAATGCTTCCCTCAAATCCCTGAGCGCAGGCCGCAGCCGATAGACCGAAGATAAGGGCAAGAGAAAGAGCCGGTTTAGTAAGAAAGTGGAGGGTCTTCATAAATGGATGATTTTTCGGTTTAGAGCACTAAAATAGTAAATATTTGATAGCTGCTTAAAATTGTTCCAATGATTTCGAGCGCCGGATTTCGCAGAAATAACTCGATTCAGACCCGGATTTGCTTTCTTTTCTTTCATGCAAGCTGTATTTTAGGAGTTTGAAACGGATTGTTTACTGGATAAACGCTCTTTATGGCTGATCACAATATATTAGGTGCTGAAGGTGAAAAGGCTGCAGTTCATTATCTGGAAAGCAAAAGATATGCCATTCTTGAAAAAAACTGGCGTCACCGGAAAGACGAGCTCGATATCATTGCAATGGATGGAGGTGTTCTGGTGGTGGTGGAGGTGAAGACAAGGGCTGCGTGGCAGCTGGAAGAAGCAGAGAAATCGGTTACTTGGGCCAAGCAACGTAGAATAGTCAGAGCCACAAATGCGTATATGATTGAGAGAGAGCTTACCGGTGAAGTTCGTTTTGATGTGATGGTGCTCACGCAAGCCAGTACGGGCTTTGAGATCAGGCATATGATCGATGCATTTTATGCAATAATGTGAATCACTTCAGCTCCAGACAGGCTTGTACCGGAAGGTTTTCTTTGTCCCGAACTCAAGCCGGCCCCTGTGTTTCCTGAATAAATCGGGTATTACTCCCCGCAACCTCCTCTATTTGGCTATCTTTGCAGCAAACTGAGCCCAATTATGCCAACACCCCGAAAAAATAAGTCGTCTAAAAGCGATGTGCCACCGAAAACCAGAAGAACCCGTGTAGGAGAAGAACGCCCTTTCCGCAAATCTGCGCCTAAGGAACGATTCAAACCGGAGGGCCGTGGTGATTTTGAAGGAAAAGGTCGTAGTGAAGGATCAGAAAGATCTTCTTTCAGAGATAAGCCTTCTGGAGGCAAACCCCGCGGAGATAAGCCTTTTAAAAAGAAAGAATGGGGAGATAAGCCCGGTGCCGCTGACCGTCCCTTCCAGAAAAAGGAATGGGGAGATAAGTCCGGTGCTGCTGATCGCCCTTATAAGAAAAAGGAGTGGGGTGATAAAAGAGAGGGAGGACGTACTGAACGGAGTGATAAGCCACGTTTTGGCGACAAACCCTTCAAAAAGAAGGAATGGGGTGACAAGCCCCGTGGTGATTCACCTCGTGGTGATTCAGCCCGCAGAGAGAAGCCATATGGCGATAAGCCCTCCCGTGAGTCCAAGCCTTTTGGAAAAAAGGATTGGGGGGAGAAACGCAGTTTCGGTTCGAAAGAAGAAGGTGCTGAAAGATCGGAAAGAAGGGATTCTTCAGGAGAAAGGCCCCGTTTTGGCGCTTCATCCCGTGGCGGTGATTCTGCCCGGAGCGGAGGTAAATCAGCAGGTCCTTACAAGCCTTTTCGCAAGAAAGAACGCGATGATGACAGCAAACCCGCCCGTAAGCCATTCGAGAGAAAAACAGGCGACAGGCCGGAAAAAAAATCTTTTTCACGCGCCAACGACTCTTCGGAACGCGAAGGAGAGAAGCCCGCTTTCAAAAAACCCTATCAGGAAAAAAAGAAAAGTTTCGCTTCTCCTTCACCTGCTAATGAAGAAGGACTGATACGCCTGAATAAATACATTGCCAATGCCGGAATCTGTTCACGCCGTGAAGCAGACAAGCTTATTGAAACAGGTGTTATTTCCGTGAATGGAAAGATCGTCACGGAGTTGGGTTTCAAAGTTTCAGCAACCGATGAAATCAATTTCGGAGGCCAATTACTGAGGAAGGAAAAAGCGGTTTATATATTACTGAATAAACCCAAAGACTATATCACAACTCTGGATGATCCGGAAGGAAGAAAAACAGTCCTTGAACTCATTCACAATGCTACCAAAGAACGTGTATACCCGGTAGGCCGTCTTGACCGTAACACAACCGGTTTGTTGTTGCTAACCAACGATGGAGATCTCACCAAAAAACTGACTCATCCCCGGTACGGAGTGAAAAAAATATATCAGGTAACTCTGGATAAAGCACTTTCTAAGGGCGACATGCAGAAGATTGCAGACGGATTTGAACTGGAAGACGGCCCGGTTAAAGCCGATGACATCAGCTACGTAGGGGATGGGAAGGATAAGAACGAAGTAGGCATCCAGCTTCATTCCGGGCGTAACCGCATTGTTCGTCGTGTTTTTGAACATCTTGGTTATGATGTAGTAAAGCTTGACCGTGTTTATTTTGCAGGCTTGACAAAGAAAGATCTTCCTCGTGGTAGATGGCGACTTCTTACAGCACTGGAAGTATCCATGCTTAAAATGGTTCCTGCCGAGTAAGATGTCTTCTTTTCAGGTCAACCCGTCTTAACGGATATCAGTGACAGAATAATTTTCAGGCTTCTTTTCCGTTTCTATACTATGACAGAACTTCCGGAAATCCAATCGCAGCAGCCGAAAAAGAGATCGCGGCTAAGACGGTTTGTATCCCGTCTCTTACTTGTTCTTCTGATCATGCTGGTGGTTCTGACCGGAACAGGCTTTATCCTGGCCTGGAAATATCAGGATGAAGCAAAAGCGCTTGTTATTTCCAAACTGAACGAGCAGCTCAATACACAAGTTATTATTCTTCCCAAGGACATTGATTTCTCGGTCCTGAGAAACTTTCCGAATGCCTCAGTCGATTTCAGGAATGTGAAAATGCTGGATGCTGTTCAAACGGACGGGGTAAAAGACACCCTGATCAAAGCAGGTACAATATCTCTGCAATTCAATATCCGTGATATTTTCAATAAACATTATGTCATCAAACGGATTGATCTGGAAGATGTGATTGTCAATATCTGGGTAAGCCGCGATGGGAAAGATAATTTTCACTTCCTGAAGACATCTGCAGACACCAGTACGGTGCGGGATACAAGCGCCTTTTCGCTGGATAAGATCCTCATGAAAAACATTCATGTGAAGTATAAAAACAGCAAGACAAAGGATAATTACGAGTTCACATTGCGTACAGCTGACCTCAAAGGACATTTCAACAGCCAGAACTATACCCTTGAAACCGACCTGACCCTTTTTGTGGATCATATTCGTAATAACAAGACCGTTTATATTCAAA
Organism: Bacteroidia bacterium; assembly: GCA_035999585.1. GTDB lineage: Bacteria > Bacteroidota > Bacteroidia > Palsa-965 > Palsa-965 > Palsa-965. The sequence continues at coordinate 15,317 of DASYGQ010000183.1, forward strand.
ACCGCAATGTTGTCCTTGCCACAGAACTGGATGTGACAGGCGGCAAGTACACAATAAAAAAAGCTGAGCTGAGCCTGGGTAAGCTTA
>DASYGQ010000187.1:0-6988 GCA_035999585.1 Bacteroidia bacterium
TCCCAATAATGGCGAGAGAGTCTCCTGGAAAAACATCAAAACTGAGATCGTCCAGTGCCCAAAACTCTTCCTGTTCTTCCGGAGCTTTCCAGAAATGCAGCAGCGAGTCACGAAGTGTCTTGTATGGCTCGTTTTTGCGTCCGAGCACATATTTTTTTGACAGGTTGCGTACTTCTAAGATCGGTTTCATATTTCTGGATCAGGCAATGTCGGCGAAATAAGACTCTGTCCGGCGGAAATAGGCCAATCCCCCAAAAAAGAATACCAGCGACATGGCAAGGCTAAGCAGTACTTCACTGTTAAAAACAGGAGTGCCATCAATAAAAGCTCTGCTGAGTTGAGCAGCGCCAACCATGGGATTGAGGTTGAGAATTGTGGCAATAATTTTGTTCTGGACAAAAGAAATCGGGTATAGAACAGGTGTTGCAAACATCCAGATCTGAAGCAGAAAAGGAATGATGTACCGGAAATCACGGTATTTGACATTCAGCGAGGCCAGCAGGCAACCGAGGCCAAAGCCGCTCAAAAGAGTAATCAGCATCGACACTGAAACACAAACGAGCATTGTGGGTATGGAAAAGGACACATGGTAGTAAAAAAGAAGAGCTATCTCAATCAGAAAAGCAATGAAAAAATCAAAGAGTGCAACCAGAATCGCCGAAATTGGGATTATAAGACGTGGGAAATAAATCTTCTTGATGATTCCGGCGTTTGAAACCATGCTGGACCCGGCATTGCTCACGCCGTTTGAAAATACATTCCATGCAATAAGCCCTGAAAAAACAAATACGGGATAGGGAATGCTGCCAGATTTAACACCCAGGCTATGATTGAAAAAGAGGGTGAAGGTCAGCATGAGAATAACAGGCTGAAGAACCGCCCATAAAACACCCAGAACCGTTTGTTTGTATTTGACTTTGATATCACGCCATGTGAAAAAATACAGCAACTCCCTGTTATCCCACAACTCTTTTAAGCCAAAACCGATTTTGTTTTTGGAATCGATTTCATATTCAATTTTTTCCATAGAAGGGGATGACTGCTTCAATTATGAGGTTCGTCTGAAATGCCTCAAAGGTATCATAGTCGTGATCTTACAAATCTACTCAATTTAATGGAATATTTTGATTTGCAGGAAACCATTTGTGGTCCTAAAAGCTACTATCCCGGCTTTCTTAAACTAGTGGTATTTTGATATAAGGATTCCCGCGCATTGAAAAGCTTCCTTAGCTTGCCAGTTTACGGAAATAGGAGTTCCATTTTCGGAGGAATGGATGGAGGTAATCGGGGAGATATTTTTTGACCATAAAGTTGAGCCGGGAGCCTGATTCTTTTTCATGAAAGAATGTAGCAATTTTCCGACGGACGGCCTTGTTCTCGGTAATAGGAATGGATTTCACTTCAACCGGGTTCAGAGACGGCGGAGCATCATAGGCATCCGAAGGAGGACAGTGGATTCCGGAGCCGTCAAAACCGTGATTTTCAACAAGAGTCTGCCCCGGATAAAGGCATAATTTATCGTTCACAAAGAGTGAAGCATACCAGAGGATACACCAGGAATTGTTCTTTTGGGCTATCTGCTCTTTCAGCATAGTGGTATATTCAACACTGCCATCAAGGTCGAACGTATTGGCTTCTCCGCTCTTTTCAATCAGGTCCATAAGCTCTTTGCCGTTTAAGCTGAAGAAATCCCAGCCACGCTTCCATGTTCCCCAGCCCCAGCATTCAGCGCTCCGGAGGAAATAGATTTCCGGCATTTTTCCTCTGACCGGAAATGTGTATCCGGAGATGCAAATCACTTTTTCTTCATCCTTGTAAAATTCGAGGCCGTCATTCATATAGGAAAGGAAATGCGGGGAGGTGAGCAGATCATCTTCCAGAACAATCACCCGTTCATTTGTTTCCAGCAATTGACTGACACCGGTGGTAATTGATTTGAATAAACCTAAGTTGGAATCTCTCTCTTCAATGGTTATTTCTCCGCACCAGTTCTCCTTCCGGATTATATTCCTGACTTCTGAGATGGCAGAAAGCGTTTCGGCTGATGCATCTGTTTGGGGACCATCAGCAAAAATATAGAGATGTGACTGCTGTGACAAATGATTTTGCTGGAGGCTTTTCAGCGTGGCAAACGTATGATGTGGCCTGTTGTAAACGAATAAAATAATGGGCGCAAGTTTCATCTGTGACTGGTTGTGGAAGTACAAAGATAAGCAGCCTTTTCGTACATTCAATAATTGTCCGCACAGCAAAGTTTTTTCTATCTTTGGCTCTGGTGGTACAGGCGTCCTGTCATCCTTCCAACATCTCTTAGCTCCCCCGGAATACCCAAAAATGACGTTAGAAAAAATAAAGAGAAAGTTCAGCAGAATGCGACTGGCCCGGTTAAAAAAAGGAGCCCGGTACCGTATGGGATCATTTGATTTTCAGGGTCAGGAAATTCATTATTCCGATTCTGTTTCCTTCGCCTATACTTTTGAAGAAATATTCCTGAACAGAATTCTGGATTTTGAAACAAAAAATCCCAATCCATTCATCATCGATGTGGGTGCCAATATTGGCCTGGTATCCATTTTTTGCAAAAAAAAATATCCTTCAGCGGAACTGGTTTGCATTGAAGCGGATCCCCTGATTTTTAAACTGCTGGAACAGAATATCCGGTCTTTTGCCTTTGAACAGGTTACGCTTATTCAGAAAGCCGCCTGGGATAAGGATGATAGCACACTCTCGTTTTTTGGCGATGGCGCCGATGGTGGCACTTTGCTGTCGCCGGGAAGCAACAAAAAAGGCATTCAGGTAAATACAATGCGGCTTTCAGCCTTGATTGTGAAACCGGTTGATTTTTTGAAGATAGATATTGAAGGAGCCGAGCTTGTTGTCATGCAAGAGATAGAAACGAAGCTCGGTTTCGTTCAAAAAATATTTATTGAGTACCATTCGTATCGTTCCAAAGAACAGGACTTGAATGAAATACTGAACCTGTTGAAAGCTCATGGCTTTTTGTATCACCTGGAACAATTTCATCCGCATTCGGCAAAACCTTTTATGCAACTGAATTATTTTCAGGACATCCATCAAATGATCGGTATTTATGCGTGGAAATAATGCTCTGATCATCAATTACAAGGATATACAAGGTGGGGGAGCCAGCTTTGCCGGTTATGCTGTTTTTCAAAGTCTTCGCGCTTATTCGGGTTATGAACCTTATATGCTCTGCGGAAAAAAGCTCTCTGAAGAACCCCATATTGCTGAAATACCCGTCTTTGAGAATTCTTCCGTGATTGGAAAATACGTTTTAAAAGTGAGACGCCGGATTTCGAATCATTTTTTGGGGACGGAATACTGGAGTCCCCAGGCCCTTCAGTTGTTCGGTCATGAGTTTTACAAAAACAGCGACATCGTCAACCTTCACAATCTGCATGGTGCCAATTACTTTTCGGATCTGGCACTTGATAAGCTCGGAAGTGAAAAGCCGGTTGTCATCACCATGCAGGATATGTGGTACCTCACCGGCCATTGCGCCTATTCATACGATTGTCTGGGATATTTGAGCGGATGCAATACCTGCCCCCATCTGAACTATTACCCTGCCGTCAAATACGATGTGGCGGGTTTTCTTTTCCGTAAGAAATTCGGGATGTACAGGAAGCACGGATTCACTTTCGTCAGTTGTTCAAAATGGTTTGCAGAGATAGCACGTAAATGTTTTGAACGGGAAGGACTCAGCAATGAGGTGGTGCATATCAATAATGCCATTGAAACAGACAGGTTCCTCCCAGTGGAGGCAAAGCAAAAAGCAATCCTGCGGACACAATACAACATTCCGGCCGATGCAAAGGTTATCTGCTTTGGCGTTGCTTTCCTCAATGATCCCCGTAAAGGGTTGCAGGCTCTGCTCGAAAAAATCGATCAGGAATTTGCGCAGGATCAAAAATTGTTCCTCCTCCTGATGGGAAACGCCGATGATTTTGACTTTGGACGCATTCCATCTCATCTTCCTTACCTGGCCATGGGAAGCCAGGTAACGCCTGCAGGCAGAAACACCGGATACGGCCTTTCCGATCTGCTGATATTGCCAACCCTTGCTGACGATCTGCCCAATGTGATTCTGGAGAGCATGTGTGCGGGTGTCCCGGTTGTTTGCTTTGATACGGGAGGCTGTGGCGAAGCGGTTATTACCGGACAGACCGGCTATCTGGCCAGGTATATGGATTATGCCGATTTTCTCAAAGGCATAGAAACCATCCTAAAACTGCCGGAGGCAGAGTATGCGGTTTTGTCAGGATCAGCCCGGAACATGATTCTGGATCATTTTTCGGAAAAATACTGCGCTGCGGAATACGGAAAACTTTTTGATTCAATACTTAAAAAGAAAGAAAAGAGCGCGTAATTTTAAGGTCTTAAAACCCCAGCAGATGAATACCATTCCTTTTAACAAGCCTTATATCACCGGTCTTGAAATAAAGTATATCCAGGAGGCACTGATGCAGGGGAAGCTATCGGGTGACGGACCTTTCACCAGGAAATGCGAAAAGTTCTTTGAAGAAACATACGGGTTCAGAAAAACATTCCTCACCACTTCCTGCACAGATGCGCTCGAACTGGCTTCTCTCGTGGCAGATATCATGCCCGGGGATGAGGTGATTATGCCATCCTACACATTTGTGTCCACAGCCAATCCTTTCGTTCTGAGAGGAGCAAAAATCGTTTTTGCAGATTCTCTTCCCGCTCACCCGAATATGGACACCGGCCTCATCGAGTCGCTGATAACCAAGAAAACCAAAGCAATTGTACCTGTTCATTATGCCGGTGTAGCCTGTGACATGGATCGGGTTCTGGAACTGGCGGCTAAATACAAACTTTTGGTTATTGAGGATGCTGCCCAAGGCATTGATTCATTTTACAAGGATAAGCCTCTTGGCAGCCTGGGCGATTTTGGAGCTTTTTCGTTTCACGACACCAAAAATATCGTGGCAGGAGAGGGCGGCCTCATTACCGTTAACAATCCCGATCATATCAAACGAACAGAAATTATCAGGGAAAAAGGCACCAACCGTTCTTCTTTTTTCAGAGGCGAGGTTGATAAGTATACCTGGGTTGATAAAGGGTCCTCTTTTCTTCCTTCTGACCTGACCGCTGCTTTTTTATTGGGTCAGCTGGAGCATTTGAAAAAGATCCAGTCAAAAAGAATAGCCCTTTGGGAACAATATCACAAGGAACTGAAATCTTTGGAGAGCAGGAATTGCATACGTCTTCCTCTGATCGAAAAATATGCCACCAATAACGGGCATATCTACTACATTCTATGCCGCGATCTGAATGAACGCACAGCCCTTGCTGCTCATCTCAAGCAAAATCGGATACAGGCATCCTTCCATTATCAGTCGCTCCACGATTGCCCTTTCTTCGTGAAGCAGCACGATGACCGCGTGCTGAAGAATGCATCCATGTATTCCAACTGCCTGCTTCGCCTTCCACTGTTTTATGAGCTTGAACCTGAACAAGTGAGTTTTATTACGGCGACAATAAACGATTTTTTCAAAGGACGGTGATAACGTTGCTATTTCGTCCTGCTATTCGGAAGAAGAAACAAGGAACTTTTTGAATTTTTTTCAAACGTAAGTCACTCCCCCAAAGATTATGCGACTCGTATTCGCCACAGGAAACAAACATAAACTCTCTGAGATTACCCAATTGGTTCCTCCGGATTTTACCATTCTGGATCTTCAGGACATCGGTTGCTTCGAGGAGATTCCGGAAACGGCTCCTACCATACCCGAGAATGCACTCCAGAAAGCCCGTTATGTGTTCTCCAAATATGCCTGCAATTGTTTTGCCGACGATACAGGTCTGGAGGTGAATGCGTTGAATGGAGAACCCGGGGTCTATTCAGCCCGTTACGCCGGAGAGGAAAAGAGCGCTGAGAAAAACATCAGCAAGGTATTGTCGGAGTTGGCTGTTTCTGCCGATCGCGGAGCCCGTTTTCGGACAGTTATAGCTCTGATAATAAACGGAAAAGAGTTGCTTTTCGAGGGTATTGTGGAAGGTGAGATACTCACAGAACGCAGAGGAACTGCCGGTTTTGGCTATGATCCCATTTTTAAGCCGGCCGGATTCACGAAAAGCTTTGCCGAAATGAGCGCGGCCGAAAAGAATGCCTGCAGCCACAGGGCAATTGCCGTTAATAAGTTGGTTGATTACTTGAAAACACATATTTCCTGAAGGCCCGCATTATCGCTAAATTTGCAGGAAACAGTACTTTTTCAACCCTGCATGAAACTGAAAATCGGAATTATTTTTGGCGGCTTTTCGAAGGAAAGAGAGATCTCGTTCGCCGGCGGCCGCACCGTATACGATAACCTGAATAAATCCATTTTTGAAGCTGTTCCTGTTTTTGTCGACAGCTTCGGTAATTTTATATTGCTCAACTGGGAGTTCGTTTACAAAGGAAGTATCCGCGATTTTTATCCCCCGGTGGAGTTCCTGCCTTCAGGCAATGATGATTTTCAGTTGTACGCCGAAAGCCTGGGCAAGCCGGAGGAATCTTTGCAGGAAGCCCTGATCTCCAGCATCGGAACCCGTATTCTTCCTTCCGACCTTCACCTCCATTTTGATTTTGCATTCCTCTGTCTGCATGGTGCCTACGGTGAAGACGGACGGATCCAGGGCCTGCTCGAATACCTTCGCATTCCTTATTCAGGTTCAGGGATTCTTCCTTCGGCTGTGGGGATGGACAAGGCCATTCAGAAACGGCTGATGATCAAAGCCGGTTTCAAAAGCCCTGCCTATTTCACCGTTTCCCGGAATGAATGGAACACGACCGATAAAAACAAGCTCTTTCTGAAGGCCAAAAAAGAAATCGGACTTCCGCTTGTTGTTAAGGCCGCTCATCAGGGTTCCTCGATCGGAATCAGCATTCTTCAGGAAGACAATGCGAATGCTTTTGACAAGGCGCTCGATAAAAGCTTCTTTACCCATAAACTCACAT
>DASYGQ010000212.1:0-17368 GCA_035999585.1 Bacteroidia bacterium
GAGATTTCCTATATACATGCCGAAGGATATCCTGCAGCCGAGATGAAACATGGTCCTATTGCACTCATCGATGAGGAAATGCCGGTGTTTGTGATTGCCACCAAAGGCGCTAACTATGAAAAGGTAGTCAGCAACATCCAGGAAGTGAAGGCCCGCAAAGGCAAGCTGATAGCCATTGTAACAGAGGGTGATGAGGTGGTCAAAGGGCTTGCTGATTATACCATTGAGATTCCTGCAACGGATGAGATTCTGGCTCCGCTTCTTTCTGTCGTTCCACTGCAATTGCTATCGTATCACATCGCTGTGATGCGCGGATGCAATGTGGATCAACCCCGTAACCTGGCTAAATCCGTTACTGTTGAGTAAACAATAACGGTTTCGAAATAAAGATTCACTGATACAATCCGATCCGGCATCCGAACCAAGATGCCGGATTTTTTTATGCCATCCTCTCATCTGACATCTCTTTGAAGCAATTTGCAATCCCCGTTAATTGATACTCCTGGCATATTTTCTGTGTTTGATACTTTTTTATGTGCCGCTGCTGCTCAATGAAACATGGATAGGATGTAATGAGCCGTCGGTTTAAATACCTGAATTCAGGGCGGAGGCATTTGAATCATGAGATGCATTACCCTCATTGGAATACGCATATTATAAGACTACAAAGGCGGTATTCCAATTCATTTACTTGCTGTTCACACATCTATTTGTATGATGTGAATTGGAATACGACGTGTTGGCACTTCTATTTATACAATGTCACATCAAACACGACGTGATTGCACTTCTATCCGTCGTGATTGCACTTCTATTTATACAATGTCACATCAAATGCGACGTGATTGCACCTCTATCCGTCGTGATTGCACTTCTATTTGCACTATGTCACATCAAATGCGACGTGATTGCACTTCTATCCGTCGTGATTGCACTTCTATTTGCATTATGTCACATCAAATGCGACGTGACTGCACTTCTATCCGTCGTGATTGCACTTCTATTTGTACTATGTCACATGAAATACGACGTGATTGCACTTCTATGCGTCGGGTTGGCACTTCTATTTGTATCATGTCAATTGGAATACGACGTGATTGCACATCTATCGTACGTGATTGCACTTCTATCGGAAGCGGGACCGACTGAATAAAAGCCTTCTCAGAGGAAATGAGGATGGCGCGTGATAAGGAATTCATGCAGATAAGGTTTGGTTAAATGGTATTGTCTTGAAAAACAATGATTTATTCAGGAAGAGACCTGCCAGCCATCGGAACAGCAAGAAAAGGGGAATGAAGGAATGCAATGCTTAAAGAAGGAGAGGTAACTGGAGTGAGGGAGGAAGGACTTATTTCACCCACATAAAGAACTTGGGATTGTTCATGTACTGCTCAAAATTTTTGCTGAAGAGGATAACCCAAAAGTCGACAAACGGAATGATTCCCAGGCAACCTCCGAGCGTCCCTGTATACGCAACCGGTATATAAGGTTTGGTGCCCAGAAAGACACGATGTGCTCCCAGGAAACCCAGGGGAAGAGGAAAAGCAAGACAGGCAGCGATGAGGCGGCGGTTGTCTCTCAGTTTGGTTTTGAAACGGAGCGATAAAGGTTCCGGACTGTGGGTGCCGTCTTGCAAAACAGGAACAACCCATACAGAGGTGTTGCCCGAAGATGAAACAGATCTTGGAGAAGAAGCAGAAAAGCCGTTCCGGCTTAACAGAAACAGGGATAGAAGCAAAAGAAAGGTAAGGTGTCTCAAAACCAAAGGCTATTTGAATTTCCCGGTGACACCAAGCAGAAGAGCATAAGGCGCACCGATCCCAACCTCGGCATTGATGCCTATTGTTTCATTGAAGAAGTACCTCATGCCCATGACAGATTGAATGGAAACAGGAGTGATGAAAATATGCGAGTATTCGTTGTAAGGATCGAAATTGTAAAAAGGGTCGGGGTTGGTTGAACGGCGTGACCACCAGGTATAGCCTCCGCGTACTCCGAAATACATCTGAAAATCCTTTGTTTGTACAAACTGGTATAACAGGCGAACAGCCAGGTTATACCGGTCATAGGTATCCACCCAGTTGATAAGGACGGGATTTGACTGGATGGAGGAGCCGGATGGGGTGTAATTGTAATTGTTGAACCGGTATCCGATCTCCTGCCAGCTGAAGCAGCCTCCAATGCTAAGCCGTTCTTTCCAACTCCAGTCTACATTCACAACGCCGGCCGGATAGCTGAATGCATTCATGGTGCCGTTGGGGTTGTAATAACCGGAGGAGGTGGAATTGGAGATCTGCTGCAGGCCAACGAAGCTGGATGCTGCTCCCACGGTAATGATGATATCGTGTTGCTCGGGTTCAGGCCGTTTGTCGGACTGGGCCTTTGCGGAAGTCATAAATAGGAATAAAAGCAAGCCGAGGCCTGTACTTGCTGTTTGACAGAACGCGGCTTGCTTAGAGATCATTGTTTGATAATTTGTCAGGTGAAACTATTTAGCTGCTTTTAAGCGGTTGTTCACTTCATCCCAGTTAACCAGGTTCCAGAAGGCTGCGATGTAATCGGGCCGGCGGTTCTGGTAATGCAGATAATAGGCATGTTCCCATACATCCAGTCCGAGGATGGGGGTGCCTTTCACTTCGGCAATATCCATCAGCGGATTGTCCTGATTGGGAGTGGAGGAGATGCTCAGCTTGCCGCCGGCAACACTCAGCCAGGCCCAGCCGGAACCGAAACGGGTAGTGCCAGCTGCTGCAAACTGGGTTTTGAAAGCATCGAATGATCCAAAGGCCGTGTTAATGGCAGTGGCCACATCGCCGGTTGGGGCACCGCTTCCGCCACCTGGCTTCAGAATGGTCCAGAAAAGGCTGTGGTTATAATGTCCGCCGCCATTGTTGCGTACGGGCATCGGGAATTTGGAGATCTGTTTGCACAGGTCTTCAATACTCAGTTTCTCTGCATCCGTGCCGGCAGCTGCATTATTGAGATTCGTGACATAAGCCTGGTGATGCTTGCTGTGATGGATTTCCATTGTTTTGGCATCAATATGCGGTTCCAGTGCATTGTTGGCGTAAGGCAGTTTTGGTAGTTCGAAAGCCATGATTTTATATCGTTTTAAATGGTTTATTTGTGTTATAAGTCTTTCAAAGATAGAACTATCTTGGCTGAAAAACGAAATAAAAAGCGCTCGTTTTGGAAAATCATAAATTTAATTACCTTTGCCTCAAGCAAATAAAAAACCACCAAAATCAACTCATCCATATGAAAAAAGTATTCGGATTCCTTGCTGTAGCTGCGATGATGAGCATCGTTGCTTGCGGCCCTTCACCAGCTGAACAAAAAGCCCTCGAAGCTAAACTGAAAAAAGAAGCCGATTCTATAGCTGATGCGCTGACAAAACAAATGGCACCTCCGGATGCTAAGGCTGATACGTCCAAAGCAAAAACCGATACTGTTAAGACCAAATAATTTTCTCATTAATATAAAAAAGGGGCTCTGTGCATGTTTGCACAGAGCCCCTTTTTTTGTATCAGGCTATTTATGTGTGGAATCAGTAGAGGATCGCTTCTGCTTACTTTTTTTGTTTTTCTTCAAGTTCCAGTTCCATTTCTTCCTTGAACTGATGCAGGTGATGGGACTCATCTATCGAATGCGGGCGTTGGAGATTATCCTCTTTTTTCGCAAACTCCCCGAGCTTGTGGTAGTATTTCTGAATGATTTTCAGTTCATCCTCCGTCATGTTCTCAACACTCACCAATCTGTTGCTTGCATATTCATGTGCAGCCACCAGCTCATTGAGCTTGAGCTGGATGGCCAGTGAATCTTTATTCTGCGATTTCTGGATAAGAAAAACCATCAGGAAGGTGATTACGGTTGTAACAGTATTAATGATGAGCTGCCACTTCTCTGAAAAGTGAAACAAGGGGCCGGATACGAGCCAAAGCAATACGGCACTTAGTGCAATCACAAATGCGGCATTGGTACCTGTTGCCTTGGTAACCAGCGCTGCGAAACGCTCGACGAGGCTCTGACGGCTGGCGGAAGGGTCAGTCTCTTTGTCCTTCTCTTTCTCTTTCTTTTTCATGCCCGGATTTTTTGTGATTTTCTTTATCCGAAGGTAGAATAGACAGAATTGTATAGCAAGGAGATTTCGCCGACTGAAGTGGATTTATAGCCGAACAATAGAGACCGTAATTTGAATTTTTTTTAATTTTTTTCCGCCTCCTCAATGGCCCGCTCCAGTGTTTTGTCGCGTGTATTGTAAATCACATAAAAGCCTTCCTCTCCCCAGATCACCCGGGCAATGGTGGCTTTCACATAATAGGCGAGGTAATCCTGATGACGCTCAAGCTGAAGTGTATTGGCCTTCAGCCCTTTCTTCCCGGCATACGAAGTCAGGTCCTCCAGCATGCCTTTGCTGACAATGAAATCCTTTTTGAAGTGATCGAAGCCCTGTTTTTTCAAAGTCTCCCGGTTGGCATCGGCATACTCAAGAACGAAATCCTTGACCATGCCTTTGAAAATAAGTGCATTGATATAATGACTGCGTTCGCTGGTATCGATGGGTACAAACACATCGGGCATGATACCGCCTCCGCCGTAAACAACTTTACCTTTGGGTGTATGAAACTTCAGCGAGTCTGAAAACTTAATGCTGTCGGCATTCAGAAGCTCCCCGTTTTTCATGCGGTCGTATTCTTCCTGATAGTATTCTTCAGCCCCTTTTTTATAAGAGCGCTGAATGCAGCGGCCACTGGGTGTATAATAACGTGCAATTGTGAGCCTGAATGCTGAGCCATCAGGCAGGTCACGTTCTTCCTGTACAAGTCCTTTGCCGAAAGAGCGCCGTCCAACCAGGATTCCGCGATCGTTGTCCTGAATGGCTCCGGCAATGATTTCACTGGCGGAGGCTGAATTTTCATCGATCAGGATCACCAGTGTTTTATCTTCAAATCCACCTTTCGCAGTAGCAAGGAATTTTTTTCCTCCATTCGCTACAGCACGTCCCTTCGTATAAACAATCATTTTTCCGTTGGGCAGGAACTCATCAGCCAGCTTCACGGCAATGTTGAGGTAGCCGCCTCCATTGCCGCGGAGGTCAAGAATCATTTTGTTCATGCCCTGTTCCTTGAGCTTGTTGAAGGCAGTCATGTATTCATCATAAGAGGTGGCTGCAAAACGACTGAGTTTGATATATCCGATGTTTTTTTTCAGCATATAGGCGGCATCAATGCTGTATATGGGAATGGTGCCGCGGGTGATACGGAAAACAATCAGGCCTTTGGTTCCTGCTCTTTTGATGCTGAGGTTTACTTTGCTGCCTCCTTTTCCGCGAAGCGTGTTCAGCACATCGCTGTTACTGAGTTTTTTTCCGGTGAAGGGTTTGCCATCCACCAGCACAATACGATCATCGGCGTGGATACCAACCGTTTCGGAGGGCCCACCGGCTATTACATTCATCACACGTATAGTATCGGATACAATATTGAATTCAATTCCGATGCCTTCGAAATTTCCTTCGAGCGGCTCATTCATTCGTGCACGCTCTTCGGCTGTCATATAAGCCGAGTGAGGGTCAAGCTCCTGGAGCATGTCGGCAATGGTCTTGTCAATCAGCTTTTCACGGTTCACAGTATCCACATATTGATCCTGTACGTAGTCAATGATGCTGCTGATTTTATCGCTTGGTGCCGCCTGTCCACGGTGAACGGCATTGCGGTTAATCATTTTACCAATCCAGATACCCGAAATAAAAACGAGTGCCAGGATAAGAGGCAGGTATATGAATGCTTTGTTATTTTTCAAGACCGGTTTTATTAGGAATGAAGCGGGTGACTTTTACACCAAATTTACGTAAGAAGTCAACACCCTCGTCGGTAGGCAGACCTTTGAACTCCGCATAGGAATTGAGGTAAAACACATGGCGGATGCCTGTTGTATAGATCACCCTTGCGCAGGCAATGCAGGGTGAGAGGGTGACATAGAGTGTCGAATTTTCAATGGTGCCGCTGTTTTTTGCAGCATACAGTATCGCGTTCTGCTCGGCATGAAGGGCCAGCGAGCAACTGCCTTTGCTGTCGCGCGGGCATCCAGTCTCAGGCCATTCCAGGTCACAGTTGTGTGTGCCGGCAGGCGGGCCGTTGTAGCCCAGCGAAATGATCCGTGTGTCCTTGGTAAGAACAGCTCCTACCTGTGCTTTGACACAATGCGAACGTTTGGCCAGGTTCTGGGCCAAATCCATGTATATTTCGTCGAAACTTGGTTTAGGCATTTTTTTTGTTTTACGGAGAGCTTTCAGAGCCCGCGCTGATAAAATGACGAGGACGCAAATGTAGATATTTTGCCTGAAAGCTCCAGGGCGCTTGTAAATAGGTCGGTTTGCAGCACAATTCACAACCTGATGAAAATAGTTGATAAATCAGGAGGAAATTACGCCCTTCAGAGCCTTCGGTTCCGTTTTTTCTTTTTTACCTTGGCCCGCAGCAGGATAGGTTTATCGATTCAAAATCGATGATAACCGAATAGGGAAACAAGCCCCCATACGAACTCGGTATGTTTGCTGCAGATAAAAATTACTGATCCTATGAGCAAGTACAAATGCAGAAAAGACGCAGACGGTCACAATTCATGGATTTTATCCAATGAGATTGGCCCCTTTGCCAAAATAACCGTTCATCAAAACCGCAGTGCGACCGTCACCGCTTCCGATGAGTTCGAAACGTTATCGATCCACATTCCAGCTAAGGAAGTGCCTTGTATCATTCACAATGGCAAAACATCCAAAACACAGGTAGAGGTGCTGGAAAGACGTCTGAAAGGAAAACGCTGGGAAATGAGCATTCCTTATATTCTCAACTGACATTAAAAAGAATATGCCTTTTTTGGCCTGAATTCCCTAGTCTCACAACCCTTTTAAGAGGTATTATAGCTACAAATTCAATTTTTTGATTAAATTTGTATATATCCTCCTCTTATGAAAAGACGCTTACTTCCATTTTGGATTTTCAGTGCGTTGATCATTACTTCTTTTTCTTCGTTTCAGGCTGCTGTTGTTGCCAGTTTTTCATCCAATGTAACCACCGGATGCAGCCCGCTCACCGTTTCATTCAAAGACTTATCATCCGGAAACCCAACAACCTGGAGCTGGAACTTCGGCAACGGGAATACTTCCACGCTTCAAAACCCCGGTACAACTTATACCTCTGCCGGAACATATACCGTCACACTGAATGCATCAGACGGAACCACCTCCAGCCAGTCTTCCGCTGTTATCACAGTGTATGGGAAGCCTGTGGCCGGTTTTACAATCGCGCCGGCTGTATCCTGTGAAGGAACACTTGTCACCTTCACCGATAATTCAACTCCCGGCAGCGGACCGATCATGACATGGAGCTGGGACTATGGGGATGGCCATGCGCTGAACACAAGTACAGGTTCAACTTCGCACACCTACACTGCTCCCGGAGGTTATCCATCCAGTCTGATCATTACCGACAGCCATGGCTGTACCGGCAATATAGTTGTTCCCGTGACTGTCAATCCCATGCCGAAAGCATCGTTCACGGCAACACCCACTTCAAGCTGCACGGCACCCTTGCTTGTCGGCTTTACCAATACAACTGCTGTTTCAGGAACCGTGGTTTATTCATGGGACTTCGGTGATGGCTCTTCATCCGCAGTGGCAAGTCCTTCTCACACCTATACTGCCACAGGTATTTATTCAGTAAAACTTGTAGTGACTGAAAACGGTTGCAAAGACTCGGTGCTTCAGAGCAACCTCATTGTCATCCGTAAAATAACAGCTGATTTTTCAGCTGACACAACCAAAATATGCGCAGGAGGAAGTGTTAAATTCACGGATAAATCGGTTCCTCTGGCCACATCTCAATCCTGGACTTTTGGCGATGGAGGAACATCTGCCGCATCCAATCCTTCACACGTTTATTCAACACCCGGCACCTATACAGTAAGTATGCAGGCAACAGACGCCAGCGGCTGCACCGACACGAAAGTGAAGAACGCACTCATCACCGTTTTCGCAAATCCACTGCCAGGGTTTACAGCCAGTACCACAAGCGGCTGTTCTCTTCCGTTTCCGGTTACATTTACCGATACCACTTCCGGAGCCGTGTCATGGAGCTGGTCCTTTGGCGACGGAGGCACTTCAATACTTCAAAAGCCAGTACACAATTATACTGTGGCCGGCTCATACAACGTGACACTCACCATCAAAAATGGGAACGGCTGTTCAACGACAATTGTCAAAAATAACCTTGTCGTGATTACTCTCCCCCTTGTAAAATTCGGGGGCACTCCGCTGAGGGGTTGCGCTCCTTATACTGTCACATTTACCGACAGCAGTGTGAGCTCCAATCCGATTGTGAGCTGGATCTGGAATTTTGGAAACGGACTTACGGCAACCACTGCTGTGGGAACAGCTACTAGCACGTATACGCTGCCTGGCGCTTATACTGTGAAGCTGAAAATCATTACAGCCAACGGCTGTGTCGACAGCCTGATCAAGGTGAACTACGTGAAAGCAGGGGTGAAGCCCGTCTCTAATTTCACATACAACCCCGATACCATCTGTTTCGGAATGGGGATTACATTTACAAATACATCCGTTAATGCCAATGAATGGCAATGGATATTCGGCGACGGATCAAAAGACACCGTTCCCAATCCCCTTCATATATACGGTGATACGGGGACATTTACCGTCAGCCTGATAGCGTTAAACAATGGCTGTCCGGATACCATGACAAAGCTCAAAATCATTCGGGTCAATCCACCAATCCCAAGTTTCACAGCTTCACTGAATTGCATCAACTATTATACGGTGCTTTTCAAGAGCACATCGATTGGTGCCGATTCGGTGACCTGGGATTTTGGCGACGGAACATTTGATAACAGCAACAACCCCAGTCCCACCCATACATACGCGACGAGGGGAGGCAAGACGGTGATTCTGACGGCCTATAATTATAAATCGAAATGCTCATCAGCAAGCGCAACTCCGATTGCCATTGCTGTTCCCATCGCCAGTTTTACAACCTCACCAGCCCCTCCTTATGGCTGCGTTCCATTGACTATAGCCTTTGTTAATACATCTCAGGATGCCAGCTCCAATTCGTGGGATCTGGGTAATGGATCCACCAGTACTGGTCTTTCTCCTACTGAAATTTATCCCAATATCGGTATGTATACGGTAAAGCTGACAGTGACTGATGTGAATGGCTGCAAGAATACCGTTTCGGATTCCAATCTTGTACACGCACTGGGGGTTCGTTCCATCGGTTTCTCCGCGAGCCCTCTTACCGGCTGCACACCGCTGCTGACGACCTTCCGTGACAGCTCCAAAGACGATTCTGTTATCGTGAAACGTACCTGGGTATGGGGAGATGGAACCCCAAATACAGTTTTGAGCGGCGCTGTTGCCACTCACAATTATACGAAACGCGGCTTTTATACAATTACATTGACGGTTCAGGATACGAACGGTTGCACGGCCACCATCTCCAAGCCGGCCTATGTCAACCCCACGAAACCATACCCAGCATTTACAGTAGATACATTCAGTTGTAAAGGCAATGTACTTTCATTCAATGCTGCCGCTACAACCGCTGCAGGCGGGCTGCCCTATACCTATTCCTGGGATTTCGGGGATGGAGGCACATTTGTGTCTACCAATTACACCACCACTCATGCCTATGCGACCGACAATACTTATACCGCAACACTGACAGTCAGCGATGCTAACGGGTGTGACAGCACCATCAAACAGAAGGTGCTGATTTTGCAACCGGTTGCGGCTTTCAAGGACTCCACCGTTTCCTATGGCTGCGGCACCAAGCAGGTGCAGTTCATTGATCAGTCGACCGGATATGTCAACGGCTGGCATTGGGATTTCGGTAACGGAGCCACCTCCACGCTTCCGGATCCTCTGTATACTTATACCAGTCCGGGGGTGTATAAAGTGAAACTCATTGTCACAAATTTGGGCGGTTGCATTGATACAGTGATCAAAGACAGTCTGGTTGTTGTTCCGGGGCCAATCGGCAGTTTCACTTTCAATCCAAACAGGGGTTGTGTACCGCTGACAGTCAATTTCAATTGCACAAGCACCAACGCCACCACCTTCACCTGGGACTTCGGTGATGGAACAGTGTTGCCACAGACTCAGCTCTCGAATGTGACCCATACATATATCCGTAACCTGAATGTAACCCCCATCCTCCTGCTT
Organism: Bacteroidia bacterium; assembly: GCA_035999585.1. Lineage (GTDB taxonomy): Bacteria > Bacteroidota > Bacteroidia > Palsa-965 > Palsa-965 > Palsa-965. The sequence continues at coordinate 10,241 of DASYGQ010000212.1, forward strand.
GGAGATACATTGCCCAACGGCGTTACCTGTCAATTGCCTGCAACCAATCTGACAGGCAATGTGATCACTACCCAGGTGCTGAATGTGTCTATCATACCCTCCGGAGTGCTTACCATTTATGAGGATACCTATATACCGCTTGCCACATCGGTTAGCGGAGGCTCGGGTAATCTTTCTTATTCCTGGACTCCTTCCACCGGATTGAGCTGTGACTCCTGCGCCGACCCTGTGATTTCACCGACAGGACAAAATGTAGAATATTACGTGACCATTTTGGATCATGCTCCGGGTGGTTGTACAAACACCGATTCTGTGCAGGTGATATTTATGCCCTGCGATTTGAACACCACTGTACCGAATGTATTTACACCCAATGACGATGGAATCAATGATGTGCTTTATGTCAGCGGATTATGCATTCGCACACAATATCTGTTTACGGTGTATGACCGGTGGGGCGTGATTATGTTCCAGACTGCAAAACGTCACAGTGGATGGGACGGTCGGACAATCTCAGGGCAACCGGCTCCGGATGGAGTGTACTATTATATAATTAATGTCGACTCTAAAGCGTTTAAAGGATTCGTACAGCTGATCCGGTAAGCATATTGATATTAAAGAGCCCCTGTTTTTTCCAAAACAGGGGCTCTTTTTATGAACGCCATGGAGTTTGATGGCCTTTCCTTTCTCCGACACCTTAAAAATTGCCGATTTTGGTTTTGCATGAAACCGGCATCTTTCTAGTTTTGATCCATGTTTGTGCGATGAAGAAGAATGTGTTTGACTGAAGAAGAGCCCCGTTGTCGTTAGCGGGGCTTTTTTGTATTCCTGTAAATCAAGAGAGAATGGATTCTTCTATATTTGCCGTGAAAGAAACGTAATCATGAGTACCTATATATCCATTCTCCGGGGGATCAATGTCAGTGGACATAAAATGATTAAGATGGATGCCTTGCGCAATTTATACGAAGCACTTGGTTTTAAAAATGTGCGTACCTATATACAAAGCGGAAACGTGATCTTTGAAAGCAACTCTGGAAAACATGCGGAGATGGAAAAGAAGATTTCCAAAAAGATCAGTGCTGATTATGGATTTGAAGTTCCGGTAATGGTCAAGGCACTGGAGGAAATCGAAACAGTGATTCAAAACAACCCCTTTCTGAAAAAAAGAAAAGAAGATCCGGCCAAACTTCATGTTACATTCCTGTCTGCAGAACCCGACAGCGCAATCATTGCAGCCATACAAAAGGGGTCCTGGGGTGCTGATGAATTCATTGTCTCCGGAACCAATGTTTATATGTTTTGCCCGGATGGTTATGGGAACACCAAATTGCACACGAACTTTTTTGAAAGCAAGCTGAAACTGACAGCAACTACACGCAACTGGAAAACTGTTCAGGAGCTGGCCCGGATTGCCGGGGAAAAGCCTTGATAAGCCGGGCCTGTTTATTATATATCACATAATCGTTTCAATTCTCCCAGGTGTTTACCCCTTCCTGATCCTACTTCAGATTAATTGCATCTTTTTTTGGATTCCTGCCGAATTTAATTACCTTAGTTCTACTCAAAGCTCAATATTATTTACAGGCAGATTTATCCAGGCATTTCAAATTGTATTTGAATAATCCTGTTGAAGCATATCGAAAGCGTTCCATTGCTTCATATCATTACGTAATCAGGCATTCATTTCAAACAGTTCCCAATGAAAAAGATCACTTTGTTTTTGTTTTCTTGTGCAGTAGCCGGATATTCCATCTGTCATGCACAAAATGTGCTTGCTCCGGCGGGCCTTACGGCCATTCAGGCGCATGCAGCAGCTGCTCCTGCCGGTCTGAATGTTCGGCCGGTTTCTGTCAGTTCCTGGAATTCGCCGGACGGGTTACCTTATAAAGAATTTCCGGGTGTGAACCTTGGAGTAACCTCATTTGAGATGATGGGCACAGACCGCATTGCCTTTCTCTCGAATGCCAGCGATGAAATTATTATTACGGATCAGGGCAGCGGTAAAGCGGTGAGCCGTTTCGCTGTTGCCTTTGCGCCACGGGATTTTGCATACGACAGGGGGGCCTTTTATGTACTGAATGAGCGCAGCTTGACTGTCTATACTAGCAACGGGAATATATTGAACACCGTATCCCTTCCTGCCGATGCCTTGGGCGTCGAGCATTTGGCGCGATATGGAAATGAAAGCTATCTGCAACTCCCTTCGGGAAACAGCCTGAAAATAGAATCGGCAGGTCAGGCTTGCGAGCCCAGAGAGTCAGAAGGATGGGTGACCGGGGCGGGACATTTTGTAAAGACTGGTATTTCGGGTAACAGCTATTCGGTTGTAGTGAATACCGTTTCAGGACAGCGTTTTGAGAAAACATTCCAGGCAGGCAGCCGGAAAACGGCAGGGGTTTATGTGACAGGAGCAATGGCCGATAAGATTTATCTGGATGTGCAGACCTATATCTCGGAATCGCCTATTCAGGTGGAAAGGCATATAGTTGCTATCGGGTTAAATAAGGATGGATTGGGAAGTGTTTCTTCCGACATTAAAATTCCCGACTGTTATTATGTGCTTTCAAACACAGACTTGCGTGTTACTGCCGGTGGCTTGCACAATATGATCACAGCGCCTTCGGGTGTGTTTGTATACTCTTTGAGTGAAAGCGGAGATGTTGCCTCAAAAGGTGCATATCCTCCCGCCATTGAAAAAATAAAATATCATTTCAACGAGCATCTGGTACCGGCGGAAACCAAATAAATAACATTCAACATCCGATAAGGCAACATAAAAAATCAGCCCATGCGTAAATTCATACTTAGCTTTCTTTTGCTTGCAGCCGTACAGGTATATGGACAAACGCCTATCAGCCGTGCTCAGATCATAAGCAATGCGGTTCCGTTTACAACATATACCTTTCATGCTGGTACATCCAATATCTGGAACAATACGGCCTGTTCGGGAATTGGAAATATTCTCACTCCGTCCTGGGTGAGCACGTCTGCAAGCAATACTTCGATGGCTTATTGCTGGGGCGGATTTTCAACTACTTCGTCTTTCACTACAGGCCTGACCAAGGGGAAATCGGCCGGCGACAGAGACTGCACCACTAGTGGTGATGGAAGTGAATCCTGCAGCCTGGGCGTCGACTGTTCGGGTTTTGTTTCGCATTGCTGGAGCCTTACCACGAAATACAGTACATCTACTTTGCCTAATATTTCAACGGCATATAGCAGCGCCTCACTGGTGCAGCAAGGCGATATTTTCAACTATGCCGGATCTCACGTGAGACTGGTTGAAACTAATTATTACAATGGTACGTTCCGTGTCATTGAATCGTCAGCCAATGGCTGGGATGTAGCTTATCACTCTTATACAGCGAGTCAGCTTACCTCTTATGTGCCCCGCTGGTATGTGCATGTGGCTACTGTGACAGGAATTAATACAGTCGAAAATGTCGGGAAGCAGGTATCGGTAAGTATGTCTCCGAACCCGTTCAGAGATCAGTTGACGGTGAACGTTCAGTCCCTTTCGGCTACGCTTGGAGCATGCCGTCTGGAATTTTACGATGAAAATGGAAGAAAAGTATTGGATTCGGAATTGCCGGTTTCCGATCATCGTGAAATTTCCACGAGCATTCATACGATGCTTGGTTCAGGCATTTATTTCTACCGCATCCTGAACGAGGGCAATCCGGTGTATAACGGAAAAGTTGTTGTGAATTGAGGAGAACATAAGTATCCCACAGGCTTACCCCTTCAGAATGGGGGCCAGTTCTTCGCAAGCCTTTTCGCAAATTTCCTTTATGTGTGCAAAATGGGTTTTGATCAGCTGGATACCTGTCTTTGTTTTTGCCAGCTCTTCTGTTTCAGCCAGCTCTTTCCCCAGATGCACATTCAATCCTACAAAGGGCATCGTGGACATCATGTGATGAGAGATGGCACGTATCTGGTCATAATCCGTTTCTTCAATCGCCAGGCCCAGCGTTTTTACTTCTCCCGGATTATCTTCCAGGAAAATCCCCAGCATTTCTTTTACGAATGCGGTATTGCCTTTCGACAAGTCGGTGAGATATTCGAGATTGCTTACGGGCGAAGCAGAGGCCTGGTTTTTCATGATTTTAGAATTTTGTGTTTGCGGTAAAAAGATGTTTAGTGAGTAGATCAAAGAGTTCAATTTCGTTGATAGGTTTGGAAAGATAATCAGTCATGCCCAGTGTCAGGCATTTTTCCTTTTCGCCCGGAAGCGCATGGGCAGTCATTGCAATAATGGGGATCGTGAGCTTCAGATCCTGGCGGATGACCAGAGTGGTGTCATATCCGTTGAGCTCTGGCATCTGCAGGTCCATTAAAATCAGATCATAATTACTTTCCCGAAGCTTTTCGAGCGCGATTTTACCATTAGCGGCAATGTCGAACTGAAAGCCCCATTCCTTCAGGATAAAACCGGCCAGTTTCTGATTAAGCAAATTATCTTCCACCACCAGAATACGGATGCGGCTGTTTCTGCTGAGCAATGTGGAATCACTGGAAACAAGGGGCAGCAATACCTTTTCAGCAGCAGCCTTCCGGTAGGAGATTTCAACGGTAAATTCCGAGCCCTGGCCTGAGATGCTTTTAACAGTGATGGTGCCCTTCTGCAGTTCCACAAGTTTTTTGACAATGGAAAGACCGAGACCTGTGCCTCCGAAAATACGGTTTGTGTCAGATTTGGCCTGAGTAAAACGTTCAAATATTTCTGAAATTTTATCTTCCGGAATACCGATGCCTGTGTCTTTGACAAGGAAGCGAATAAGAACAGTTCGCTCATCTTCCTTCACAACGGAGGCTGAGATGTCAATGGATCCCTGCTCAGTAAATTTCAGGGCATTTCCGATGAGGTTGATAAGGATCTGAGTCAGACGGGTGGGGTCACCACTCACTGATTCCGGCAATTCAGGATTCAGTTGCAGGCGGAAAGCGAGATGACGTTCTTTGGCCTGTGCGTCAAACATAGTACATACCGAGTGAAGAAGTCCGGGCAGGTCGAACCGGATTTCTTCAATACGCACCATTCCGGCTTCGATCTTTGAAAAATCGAGTATATCGTTGATGATGGATAGCAGATTCTGTCCGGAGGTCCGGACAGCGGCAATGTATTCAGACTGTTCAGATGTGAGCTCTGTTTTGTTCAGGCGATTGGTAAAACCGATAATGGCATTCATAGGTGTTCTTATTTCGTGGCTCATATTGGCCATGAACTGCTCTTTGATCACCGAGGCATGCTCGGCTTTGCGCTGAATCACCAGAAGTTCTTCCTGAAGCGCTTCTCTTTTTGTAATGTCATGGAACAGAATGAGAATGGAAATGCCTATCAGAAGGAATGCAAAAAGATATGCCGCAATATCCATCTGCACCACCCGGCTTGTTAAGACACTATCGATGGCTATGAGCTCAGAAAATTTGACAGCTTCTATATTCCGGATATTGTCAAGTACACTTGTCAACCTCGAAATCAGCTCGATGCCCTTTCCTGTTTTGATAAAGGCAATTGCTCTGGCGGGATCCTGTTCATACTCGGTCAAAATCTGTTGGGCAAAGGCTACTTCCTGATAGGTGAGGCTTTTTGATTCTTTGATCAGAGCAGCCTGATTTTCATTCGGTGAAAGCTTTGAAAGAGAATCGTAGCCAGCAAAGATGTTACGCAGATTCGAAGTGCTTCTGTCTAAGAAGCTGCTTTCCCCTGTCAGTGTGTAGCTTTTGATTTTGCTTTCGAAAAAAATAAGCGACGACTTGATCGATTCAAGTTGAGTAGACAGCTCGCTGCTGCGTCGTAACGCTTGCTGAGAAGTAAGTACTCTTTTAATACTTTTATTGGAAACATATTGCACGGATATGAGCACAAATAGTCCAAGTCCAAAGCCGATTCCGATTTTCAGTTTGATATAAGAAGATACAGCGTTCGGCATTTTAGTTGTTTAAATGGAAAATGGCCTGAACGCAGGTAGTATTGCCGCCATGGATCAGAGATGAGTCAGTTTCAGTGCCCAGAACACAACAGCGCCCATTACAAAGAAGGTGAATAAGAAAATACCCATAAACTTAGGGACACCAAATTCGGCAACCAGCGCACGAATAGGTTGTGTAATGGTACGCTCTACAAGCTGTAATAGTTTATTCCAGGAATGTTCATTTTTAACGACATAATCCTTTGCACCCATTTTCATGGCTTCTATGGCTACAGCCACATCCTCATTGGAGGTGTGCATGATTACTTCTGTTTCTGGAAACCGGTCTTTGATACGCTTCAGGATCTCAACACCGTTTTTACCAGCCTTGCCCCTTTCATTCAGGTAATAATCCAGGATAACCAAGTGAATGTGCCCGTGCATCATACGCAAGCAGCTGTCCCCACTGAAATACAGTGAAACATCCACTTTCTCGCCGAACCTGTTTTTCAGGTATTTGCGAAGCGAGCCGGCCATCATTTTGTTATCGTCTACGATGTAAACATTGAGTTTTTGAGTTTCCATGGTTGGAGGTATTGATTTCTGATACAACTAAAGTACCATGGAACCAGCCAGAACATGATAAGATTCGCTGATGGAGGAGAACGAATCGTTCAAAGGGGTAAATCCCCCGTGTGCCAAAGCTGAATTGTTTCAGCAGTTCCGGAGAAGAAACTCAGATCAGGTTTAATTTGACCAGCAGTTGTTTCTTGAATTGTTCACCAATGGGTATCGGATGCTTTCCGATATAAGCGGTGTTTTCCTCGATATTATCAATATGATCCAGAGCCACTACATAAGAGCGGTGCAGGCGATAGAAGGAGGCAGATGCCAGTTTTTCTTCGATGCTTCTCAATGTAATGTGCACGGTAAAACGCTTGTCGGCCGTGAAAATATTTACATAGTCGCCAAGAGCCTGGATATACATAATATGGGCAATCTTGATTTTGGTCAGGAGCGAATTGTGGCGGACAAAAATATAGTCCTTGTCTTTTTCATTTAACTCAAGTTTCTGATCCCTTGTGTCAAAAAGTTCTTTGGCTCTGGAAACGGCAATCATAAACCGGTTTATGTCGATGGGCTTAACCATGTAATCAGCCACATTCAGTTCGAAAGCTTCAATTGCATAGTCTTTCTTCGCTGAAATGAAGAT
>DASYGQ010000235.1:0-7328 GCA_035999585.1 Bacteroidia bacterium
TATAGGCCCAGCTCATCCGGGCCAGACTGCTTTTGATTTCCAGGATGATCGTGTTTTCATTCATAAAATTGATCGATATATCCCGATGGCCGTAAAACCCAATCAGGTAAAATAAAGGATAGAGCATGCCATTCAACTGCATATCTCCCGTATCAATTGTAACCCGGCATTTTCTGATTTGAAAACCTTTAAACAGGCCTGGTATCTTCTTCCAGGGAATATTCCTTGTTTTTTTGTTTCCGGCAAAAGCCTTTTTCTCTTTTGGCGTTTGAGGTGAAGACATTGCCGAGAGATCAATTTGTTTTTTCCAGCCGGCTAACCTTATCTCCGCGATTGGCACGTTATCAATGAGTTTCAGACTTACGCTTGTCAGCCTGTGAAACCTCATTCTGTATAACCCGCTCTCTGTATTTACTTCGAGATAAAAGGGGGCGAAGAAGACATAAGTCACGATGCTAAGAACAAGAAACAAAAGAATCAACAGTACGACCATTACCCACTGTAATTATTGAACAAATGTATCTTCCTTCCGGTACGTCTTGAATGATGGGCATCACGGCCAGGCGTGATTAAACTCAGGAAAGCGAAGCAAGCAGGAAGATATTCATGGACAAAGCATGGTGGAATCTTTGTTGGATTCCAGTGAAAGGAGCAATCGCGAAAATTCAGAAGATTGCCAGCTTTCCCACCTTAAACAGCCCGTATTTGTACTTAGTTCCCCTACGTCTTATCTGGTAATTTGTAAGGAAAATCAGGTGTTTCGTAGCGAATCCATTGCTCCCGAAATACATTTGTACAGCTGGCGTTCTTCTTCCTGTAAGGAAACACCGGATTCCTACAGGAATCCCGCGGATACCTATAGGAAACCAAGGAATACCTAAAGGTATCCGATGAATACCTATAGGAAACCTCGGGATTCCTATAAGTATCCGCGGGATACCTAAAGGTATCCCACGGATACTTATAGGAAAACATCGGAAGCCTATAGGAATCCGGAGGATGCCAACAGGAAAATGACGGATCCCTATAGGAAAACACTTGCTACCTATAGGTAAACAGTGATTACCTACAGGATTCCGTCAGGAACCTATAGGTATCCATCGGTTACCTACAGGAAACCGCATGCTACCTTTAAGTATCCGTCGGATACCTAAAGGAGACCGAAGGATTCCTATAGGAAACCAACGAATTCCTTTAGGAATACATCGGATACCTATAGGTAAGCGCCGGATACCTCTGGGTAAACAAAGGAAAGTTTTAGGAATCCTTGTTCCGCATCCATGCTATGGAGCGGGGACTAAACGGGAAAGACAAAAGCAGGTAAGCTGAGGAATAGCTTGGCTGGTTACGAGTTTCAAGACGAAGCAAATACAAATTAAAATGCCTAGAGCAAAAGCAATTTCCAAAACAAACGTTGCCCTGCTGCAATCCAAACTGCCGCCCAATCAAATGATTGCCAATGCTTCTCACTTTGTGGGAATGATGACCGGCAATCCATACTTTCCCAAGCCTGTACCTTCCCTGTCAAGCATCCAGGCGCAGATAGCAAGTCTCGGAAATGCCTGTGATGTTGCAATGACTCGTGTCAAAGGGTCGTCTGATAAGGTGCAGCTTATCCGAAAGACACTTGGAATTTCACTCAAAAGCCTGGCCATCTATGTCGAAACAATTGCCAATGCCAATCCCGACGAGGCTGCCAACATTATTGCCAGTGCCGGGATGAACATCAAGAGATCTTACAAAGCCAGGCCGAGGATCTTTTCAGTAACTCCCACCGGTGATCCGGGTTCCGTGAAGATTGACTGCAAGGCTCAATACAAAGCCATTTATATTTACGAGATATCCACCGATCCCAATAATGCAGCCAGCTGGAAAACCATTTACATCGGCAATAAGACCAAGTATATTCACCGGGGGCTTGTCTCCGGTACACGGTATTATTTCCGTTATGCGGTTATTTTGGATGGGCTGCAAGGGGAGTGGAGTCCGGTGTTGAATCTGGTGATGCCTTGAGTAATTGGATGATTGGCCGCGGATTCTCATGATTAGTTATGATAAAATATGATCTGAAAAATCATGAGAATCATAACGAATCATGAGAATCCGCGGCCAATACATGTATGCCTCACTAGCCTGGTTCATGATTAAATCAATCAGTTTAATTTCCATTCCTCCATCCTGTACCGGCGAAGGCTTTGCCGTTCATCCTGTATCGCAGCGGTGATGAGTACAGTTGGATTAAACGTGGCATCAAGCACGATCTCGGCAGAAAGCATGAATAGGGCGGCGGTCAGAATCCCTTTTGTTTTTCCGGCAGGATCGGCGTCGGTGATGAAGGTCCAGTCGACATGAAGCGGTTCGGGACTAACGGAGCAATGTTTTAAACTGCCTTTGAAAAGTGTAAATGATTCCAGGCTGTCGAATGGGATACTCCTGCGGGCTGATACATAAGGATGGAAGACGGGGGTTTTATATACATACCTCTCCGTATTCTTTCCGGGTTGAGAAGATACCGGGCCTATGTATTCTGCATGAAATTTACGGCAGTAATACCGGCTTGCTACTGAAATGGTATCATAAGTATAAGTGATTTTGCTTGAGCAATGAATCAGGCTCAGGGAGTTTCTTCCAATGCTGTCGATGATCCAGAACTGTTTTTGAATAGAATCGGCACAGAAGCAGCGGTTGTACCATTCGGTATAGGTATAGGGCTGGCCCTTGATGGTAACACCCACCAGCTGCCCTCTGCGGATGACATGCCTTTTCAGTCCATGATGCAATATCAGTTTGTTTTGGGCCCGGGTTTCTGAGTTCAGAGTACCCAGACACAGCAGCAGAAAAAGAATTCTGAAAGTGAGTCTTGATTTCATTCTCGCGCTAATGGATCTTGTTTTATTATTTTGCATCAGAGAGCATTAATAAACTAAAAAAAAGGTCTCTTTCAATTTCTAAAGTCCGCAAATCCGTTTTTGATAATAAATTCATTCAACATCTGCTTTGGCGCATGGATAGAGCGTCCATCCATTCGGTCCTTTTCGCATGTAATAATAGGTCACATTCCCTTTCTTGTCATGTTCATAAGCGCACCAGGTATGAGGCACACCTTTCCAGTTTTTCGTGTAATCGAATACCTGGTTGATTTTTCCTGATGTATAATAACGCTTGTATGATTGATAGTCGCCATTTTTAAATACATCCACAAAACGGGTGCGTCCCTCTTCATCCATCCATTTGTATTCACCATCCAAAAGCTTTGCAGCACCTGTTTTTCGATCGGAGCCTCCGGTTCGTTCGATTTTCCATTTTTTCTCACGGGGACCCATTGGATATAGATTTGTCCCGTGCACAAAATAGGTATACTTGCCATACACCGCAGAAGCGCTGTCTTTCAGTTCCTGCCATCCAGCATTCATGTAAACAACCCACTTGCCATTCTTCTTGCCGGCGGAATCAAGTTGATTGATGCTGCCGGTTTGAGCGTTTGAGAAGAGTGCTGATGTAGTCAGTATCAAGAATAGTATGAGTGATTTCATTTGAAAGATGTTGTAATTAAAGATAATCAAACAATTTAATTGAAGCATTGCAATGTCGTGGATTTTGTTCTCATGCTTTCATCAGTTCTCTTTGCCACAGGGCAAATTTGCGGGATGAAATATTTATACTAAATTCATACAATCGATCCTCACCCAAACATCATGCGAAAACTCTTCCTCCGTTGGTTAAAGAACCCAAGGGAGAAAACTAGGTTTAACAGTTTTGATTCCGCGAATAATGAAAATGATTCTCCACGATTTCACGCCTTGACATAGAATGCAACTCAAAGAACTGATCGGAAAGCAAATTACAAACATCTATTCACTGGTTGAGATGGACACCGGTGGGCTGGACACCGGTGAATGCTTCCTGGAGCTTGATAATAATCTGATCATTGACATTCCATACGATTCCAACCAAGACGTTTGGATAAAGGAGTTGAATCCAGGAGCTTCAAGTCTTTTTGCCGACTTGTCGGACCAGCCAGTTTACCATGTCAATAAGGAAAAGAAAACAATTGGGGAGATCGCCGCTAATTACCAAAAACAAAAGAATACTTTTTTCAACAAACTAAGGAAACTGGTCTTCGGAGAAGGCCTTGGTATCAAGGAATACCAGCCCTATAAGGTGGAGTACATTGAAAATAAATTGAAAGGTATCAAGGGCAGGGTAATAACGGATTTCATTTGGTACACTGAAATGGGCGAAAAAGGCTATTTTCTGCTGGACAATGGCTTCCTCATTACGGATAAATCAACTGCTCCAAATGGGACAGGACTTGCGGGACTGAATTACTATGAAAGCCTATCGCAACTAATTCGTATGAAGGGAGATGATTTTAAAAGGCTGACAGATAAAAGGGCTGCGAGTTAATCCCGGTCCATTTTGACCCTCCGTGTTGATCGGAAGAGGCCTTCTAGATCATTGATTTATTGCAATAGGTTGCTTTTTCAAACTCGTTTATATTGATTGAAAGAATAGATACCTCAGGAAACAGCATTTTTAGTCTTGAAATTATTTGCCGGGAAAGATCGGATCTTTGCGAAATCGTCCGGCCTTCCATGATGTTGCCGAAAATATGGATAAAGTCGTTTTTTGCCTTACCAAGTTTGTAATATTTGAAGGGATTGATACGAACCTTGATATCATCCTGGGCAAAAAGCCCTGTTGCTTCCGCAACATCATAAACAGCCTGCATGATTTCTTCCGGGCTTTTTAACTTTAGTATATTTTCAGAGCAGTCTATTACAAAATGCGGCATGTGAGTGTTTTTTTTATGTTTTGAATGTTCGTTGTTCCCGATTTATATGATGAATGTAAAAAATTCTTTGGATTTCTTATCCTTAGGGCTAGGGATGATTATACGAAGGTAATACTTCAATGCTGCTTTGCTAAACCTTATATCTGAAAAGGAAGTCGGAATATAGTTCAGCATACATCACCAGCCATATGAGCCCAAAGAAAAGAATCGAATACATTTTCTTTCCTCTCCTCGTTGATCGGATTCCGAAAAACAGAAGAGCCATAAATGGCAGCAAATAAGCAATGGAATAAGTAACAGACTGCCTTACCGTCAGGTTCTCCATTTGGCTGAAATAAGTATCGTGGTCAAGTCCTCTTTCAACCAATTCAATCCCATTAACCCAGATACCCCAAAGACAAAGGAGCATGGAAAGGGATATAAATTGGATATACGATATTTGAAGGAATCGCTTCATTAGAGTCATTTTTCAATCCCCCCGCCGCTATTTTGAAAACTTGAACCTGATACATGCTGAACCCCGATAAACCAGAAGAAATTCCGGAGCATGGAATATTTATCGGAACAGAACAGTCCGAAGTCAATTCCATGTGTCCGGATCGTTCGGTTGCATTCAAAACAAATTTCAATAAACGCAGTGGCCCGGTTGTTTTGATAAAAAACAATAGCATGCCGGGGTTCATAACAATCTGTGCTGTTACCTCCGGGATCAAGGGGCTTATAGTTATACAGGATTGAAAAGAGAGAATCGGTTTGTGATTTATTGAGGATGATCCTGTCGACCGGGTTTATCACAATGAACACTCCCATTTGTATCAGGGAGTCGGTGCTCACACTTTTTGGTATGTGTGGTCTGGAGGAATATGAGATCACTTCAATTCTTGTGGCTTTATTAAAGGGATATGTACTTTGTATGGTTTTGTTAGACTTAATATAAAGGCACTGGTCACTTCCTTTCTCTTGCGGTGAATTAAATTTTCGCCCGCTTGTATCCTGCGCAGTGGAGAGAAAGGCGGATAATAACAATATTAATCCCAGAAAGTATTTTTGCATAGCCAAATCTAATCCAATTTTCCCAAACGATAGACGAAGCAGACTGAATGGTGACCCGGCTCTTCGGATCGGAATAGTCCTGGCATAATTGGATTGGTTAAGATAAACTGTAGCAAGCCTCGCCAGGAGCTTGCAGAACAAATCACCCGTTTTGCAGACAAAGCCACCCGCTTAGCATAATACAATTTTAAAAGAGGTATACCAGGCATACGTTTGTTCCAGTATTAACCCTAAATTTAAAAACCATGAAAAAGTCTGTCGTCGTTTTTCTCCACATCATGTACTGGATGATGTATCTGTGCATCATCCTCACCGTTATTAAACTGATTAACGAAAATCCTGGCTTCAGAAACAGGGTATGGTTTAATATCTTTTTATCCTCCAGCCTCATACCGGCGCTGTTGGGTTTTTATGCCTCCTATGCATTTTTGTTTCCGCGGTTTTTGAAAAAGAAAAACATGCCGGGCTTTTTCCTCTGGGGCTTAACAATATATCTACTGAGTGCATTTGTTCAGGAAATTTATCTGACCGTAGCACCCGGACCCGGAATATTTGCTGAGCAATGGAGCTCCGCCATAGGAGTTACCTGGATATTAGCCTTGATTGCGCTCATTCATGGAATCATGGGCATGGTATTGCAAGGATTTATTTCATGGTATGGCGATATCAAACTCAAGGAAGAGCTGAACAAAAAGAATTATGAAATGGAACTGGCCCTGATCAAATCTCAGATCGACCCCCATTTTCTGTTTAATACCATAAATAATATTGACGTTCTTATTGAGAAGGATGGGGCAAAAGCTTCAGTCTACCTGAATAAACTTTCGGATATCATGCGTTTCATGCTCTGGGAAACAAAGACCGGAGAAATTGAGCTTCAGAAGGAATTGATGTATATTGAAAAATACATAGATCTTCAAAAGATCAGGACATCGAATGAGAATTATGTGAGTTATGCTGTTACCGGGGATACAAATCATTTCATGATTGCCCCTATGCTGTTCATTCCTTTTATTGAAAATGCTTTTAAGCATACTGAGAACAAAATGGTGGCAAGTGCTATTCATATCAAAATGACGATTGAAAAAGAGTCGATTGTATTCGAGTGTGAAAACAAGTATTTAGCAAACAATCAAACCAAATTGGGCCAGGGCGGCTTGGGAAATGACCTGATACGGAAACGCCTGGCGTTGTTGTACCCGGAGCGGCATACATTGAACGTTGCGGATAAAAACGGAATGTATCGCGTAAAATTGACCCTTTTAAAGAAATGAATATAAACTGTATCATCGTTGAGGACGAACCTTTAGCCCTGGAAAGAACAAAGAGCTATGTGCTGAAACTTCCTTTCCTCAGCCTTCTTTCTACTTTCGACAATGCCAGGGATGCCTTGGTGTATCTGAAATCGAACAGCGTGGACCTGATTTTTCTGGATATTAACATGGGAGAGTTTTCGGGGATCCAGCTTTTGGAAACCTCC
>DASYGQ010000267.1:0-8234 GCA_035999585.1 Bacteroidia bacterium
GGATAATTAAAGTGAATTACTCTTTCTGACTGCCCTCCGGAAGAATGGTAGAAGTTTAGAGCGTGATCGTCTTCCTCGTTGGCAGCGACAAACATTTCCCGGATATTGTTTTCCTTACAGTAGCTGGCCAGGGACTGAAGCAACATCTTTCCGATTCCTTTCCGCTGGAAGACCGGTTCAATGGCTATGTCGTAAATAAACATTTCTGAGGCCTCCGCATAATAAAGCGGGATTTCGTGGCCAGTAAGGCCTCCGATCACTTCATTTTCATTTATGGCGACGAAAACAACAAAGCTGGGCGCGGCAAGAAGACTCTTTAGGTAGTCGTCGCTAACCAAAGCCATATCGGTCATTTCAAATACATTCTGGAAACGTTTCAGCAGTTTTCGGAACAGATTTGCGTCTTGTTTCCCGAGTTGTTGGATTTGTATATATTTCATCGTGAAACAGTTTGAGTTTCAGAGATTTTATTTTTTAGGAGCTTTTGGAATAGATTCTTTGGTCACTTTCATCAGGTGGCTGAATGCTTTGCCTACAACAGTGGTGTACTTTTTATCCACAAATGTCGCGGTATCTGATTTGTGTTTTGAAAATAGAGACAAATGAAACTGTTCTTCTTCGTCTATATCTAATGAAACAGTATATAGTTGAAGGATATGGCGAAGTTTAGTTGTGTTTTTCATGCTAGGCAGTCAGCGTGATGTAATAGCTGGTTGTTTTTTTCGGTCTACAAGATAGGCAGGCTAGCCGGATTTCCACCAAACAAGCTGAATGCATACACAACACCAATATTATACTGGAGGTAATTATAGGGGCTTCTGAAGAGAGGTTCTTTCAGCGCGAATTTGGCAAGGCCTTGAAGATTAATCCCCCAGCCTTTATAAATCCAAAGGTTGCCACCCATTCCGATGTTAAAAGAAGAAACATCTTTCACCTTTTGTGTACTTCTGAATGTATAACCAAAGCCAGCTATAGCATATATATCGATGATTTTTTTCTCGGATCGAAGCCATTTGGCATTGATATCATAGAGGTTGCACAGATTGTATTTTGCATTCAGGTCGTAGGACCAGAAATTAGAAGAGGATTTAAGGGGGATTGCGCTGTTTACGTACTGACCAGCCTTGTAGTCGTTATAGGCGATGCAGAATACCATGCTCCATCCTTGGTAAATACTTTTTTCAATGCTCAGGGTGCTGGGGAAAGTCAGCGCATTTAGTGATTTACGGTCAAGCCCTCTTTTGAAGGGATTCCCATCGTCATCTACAATATTCCATCCCAAACCAATGATCCAAGGGCTTGGTTTTAATTTATGTATTACATCTTTCCAAAAATGGGTAACCGGGCGGCTTTCCTCCTGGGCGCACATTGAAAATCCGCCGGCTAATAGCAGAAACATCAAAACCAATGAGAAAATGCGATTATTATTCAAACAGAGTATTTTGATAATTGAGACCTGAACACAGGATAACTTCATGCAAATATAGAACGTAACGAATTGAATTGTTTACCTGGTGTTCGAAGCAAAACCTGTTGGAGGAAAAGAGAAAACCTGAAAAAAAAGAGGCTAACCCTGGGGTCAGCCTCTTTTATAAATCAAGTCTATTCAGGATTTAGTAAACAACAACTCTTTTCATATCAACCTGTCCGTCATGAGTAAGTGACAAGATATAAATACCTGTACCGAATTGGCTCAGACTGATGTTCTTTTCGAACTTTCCGGTGACATTGTTGATTTTTTCGCTGCAGATCAGTTGCCCCAGTGCATTGCGAATTTCAATCAGATAATCCGTTGATTTTACCTGATTAACTGACAAAACGAAATTTCCGGTGTTTGGATTTGGGAAAATGCGGATGCTATTTGCCTGATTCTGCTCATTCACACCAGTAACAGTAAATGGATAAGGAGTTGAAGTGGCAGTGCATCCGGATGTATTCGTAACAACCACAGTATAGCTTCCGCTCACGGTTGCGGTATAGGTTTGGCTGGTGGCGGCACTGATGGGTGCTCCGTTCAACGACCACTGGTAGGTAACGCCAGTGTTAGAAGCGGTAAGCACATTGCCTGCCGCAGTTACAACAGGGATAACAGGAGCTGCGTTCACTGTGATTGCCTGTGTTTTGGTACCGGTACCATGCGCATTTTTAACGGTCAAAGACACCGTATAGGTTCCGGGAGTAGTCCAGATGACACCTGTTGGGTTCTGAACTGTCGATGTCGGTGGTGTTGCGCCTGGGAATGTCCAGCTCCAGGATGTTGGCGTATTCGTGGAATTGTCCTGAAAACTGGAAGCCGTATTTACACAAACAGAAGTGCTTGCCAGGAAATCAGCTGCCGGAGCAAGGGCTGATACAATGTTCAGCCAAATGATAGGAGCAGGTGACCCAATGTAGTACCAAGCCGCAGGAGCTGTAGGAATGTACACAAATGAAGTATTTGCAGGCTGTTGTGTCTGACCATCGGCCCCGAAAACAACTCTGTTCGTTCCGGTTGTTCCGGTTGTTACAAAAGCTGCAAGATATTTATACCCGGCTTTCAATGTTGCACTGATGGGAAGTGTAATTACTTTCCCTTTCTGGGCGGCACCGGTAATGACATAGGATGCGGATGTTGCGATTTCCTTGAAACCAGCACTGTCTAGGTAAATTTTAGCCTGAATAGAAGTGCCATTGGTTGAGGCCGTATCGATATATGTTGTGATTGAAGTAGCTTGTGCTGCTGTAACAAAATCGTACAGGTTACCGATTCGGGCATCACTCAGGTTGCCGCCTGTGAAATCATTAGGGCTAACCAAGTCTGAAAGTAAGCCATTGTCTCTTGCATAAGTGGTATCTGATACAGAAAATGTTTTAACCACGGCATTGTCAGCACTATCGGCAGGCAACTCAGTTTGTGTCTGACTGACCACAAAACGGGCTTTATATGATGTCCCTGCAGTTGCAACAGGTGTAAAGGCTGGTGTGGTGACCACAACTGTATCTTTTGCGCGATAAGCCAGTGAAGTAAGGCTTGGCCCTGTCTGGTTATAAACAGAACTTCCTCCAGTTGAAATATTGACGTTCAGCTTATAATTCGTTTGAGCAGCTGATCCATTGTTGGCGATTGCACCCCGGAAAGTCATTGGCCCAACCTGACTGCTGGGTGTTTGGTTATAATAGCCGCCGTTTTTATAATTGAAATCAGCAAAAGCTCTGTTCAGGGTGATGTTATTGGCAGGCATATCGCTCAGTGAAACATCATCAATCATCCAGGAATAGCCACAGCCGGCAGCAGTTCCTAAGGCTGTTGGGCTGTAAAATTCAAAGCGTATCCATACTGTTGCCTTTGAACCGGCCGTTGCCGAAATATCAAGCTTCACAATCGTTGGATTCACAGGAGAAACTTCATTGTTGGTGTAATTCACATTCACCGGGTATTTCACCCAGGTGGTGTTATTGTTGCTCACAAGAACAAATGTGCTGTCGGAATATCGGCTGTATTGCTCTGAAAAAGACAGGTTCACAAATGCGTGTGTTGAGCAGTTGATTGAAGTAGCTGTAGTGATGTCAGCAACCTGGTTGCTGCTGCAGTTCAGATCGGAGTCAAAAGTGGCAAATCCGTTTTTGTAGGTCGCCGACTTGATCTTGGGAATTTTGTAGGTACCAGTCGGACCAATAGTGTCAATGAACCAGTCTTTCTTGGTGCCTGATCCGGTTGGGGTATTAATGGTCCATTTGGTCTTTACCGAAAAGTCATCAGTCCAAAAGCTGGCAAGAGTAGATGGATTGACACTGCGCATGGCTTGATTGCCGTTGGATGCCGGATGTGGATGTTGAGCTTTTGAAATAGCATTTAAATAGGGCAGCGGGCGGGCAGTTTGTGCTAAAAGAGCCCCTGCTAATGACATGATTGACAGGAAAGTGCAGATTTTTTTCATTTTTACAGGTACGTTTCTATGATTTTGGATTAATTATCCCGAATATTTTTTCGGGCTGCAAATGTAAACATTTAATCGACTAATCTGTAAGTTGTGTCGATTAATATGGATTTTTATGAAACATGTGGAAATGAAAGGCCGAAAATAACAGAAGGCTCAAAACATGGAACGAACATTAAAACGATCAACCGGATCACGTAAGCATCGCGGTTTAGGTTAATAGAACGTGCGTGAATAATTTGTCGTAATCCAGCCGTTCTGAAGAATGAGATTTCGCAAATAGCAAGACCCCTTTTCGTTGTTAATCATGCTTGCCACATCTATACTGTTCGGAGAAAGAATGTATTTGCAGTTTACTAGCCTTGCCATTTTTTTTAAATCTGTTTTCAGATACCAAATCTCACCCAACAATCATTAGCTTTGATTTGGATAATTACGCCATTAATAACCTGCCATTCAAAAAAAAACCGTAAACTAGTGAAGGCTTATTCATGAAAAGGCCCAATAAATTTCAGCAGTGCAGATTTACAATGAAGCAGGTTGACGATATTCTGAAGCGATTTGAACCCGTATCATTGGGAGAAATGGATCGTGTTGGTCTGATGAACCGGACGGATACCAAGTTTGCTTTTAGTTCTTCTCATCTATCTGAAATTCTACAATCCATCCAAAGTGACTATCACATACTGGTTGTGGACCATGCAAGAGTTCATAAGTACGACTCTCTTTATTTCGATACAACGGATTTCAGGATGTATACCGATCATCATGCAGGCAAAGCATCACGATACAAAATCAGGGCAAGAAAATATGTGGATACCAATCACTGTTTTCTGGAAATCAAGTTCAAGAATAATAAAGGGAGAACAATTAAAAGCCGTATGCCTCTTCCGGAAATAGAACAAGCCCTTCAGGGATCCGGCACGACCTTCCTGTCAAAGAATTCAGCTTTCCGGGCTTCTGAACTGGAACCTAAACTGTACTCAAGTTTTTTTCGCATAACGCTCATCAGCAAGCATGCTGAAGAAAGGATCACAATTGATACGGGTCTTCAATTTAAAAACGGCGTATCAGAAGTAAACTTACCACAACTGGCTATCCTTGAAGTGAAGCGGGCTGATTTTCGTCCATCAGCAATAATGCAAGTCATGAAACATATTAAAATCAGGGAAGGGGCTATCAGTAAATACTGCTTTGGCGTCACGCAACTATACAATCACGTTAAAAAAAATAACTTTAAGCCTGAAATTTTAGCAATTAATAAAATCAATGATGAGACTACCGCTTAATGTTTTCGTGATTCTGACTGCCATTTTCCTGATGTTTATGTTTGCTCAGGATGGGAAAGCCATTCCTAAACCGACTGAAAACGACAGCGTCATCAAGTCGCCGGAGTCGCAGCAACCAGGCATTCACAAAAAGGAGAAGCCCGATTCGAATGAGGGATTTTATCTTCTCAATGTTGATAAACTGAGCGGTGTTTTTTTTGTGCGTCTGGTTATTAATCTCATTTCCGTAACCCTTTTGATTCGTATGATTTACTTCAGAAGGTACAGAAGGAAAGAATTGTTTTTTACTTTTTTCATTTTCAATTTCACCATATTTCTAATCACCTATCTGCTTAATAAGGTGGATATGGGCTTGGGTGCGGCATTTGGACTGTTTGCGGTATTCTCCATGTTACGCTACCGGACGGAAAATATCGATACAAAGGACATGACATATCTGTTCCTGTGTATCGCCCTAGGACTTATTACAGCAATCGCAAGGGCTTCTGCTTTGGAGCTATGCATACTTACCGGTTCAATGCTTACCGTTACGTTCCTGCTCGAAAGTGGTCTTTTTTTGAAAAAAGAATCATCGAAGATCATTCAGTACGAGCACATCGAAATGATCAAACCTGAGAATTATACCCGCCTTCTGAATGACCTGCAAACAAGAACAGGCTTGAATATACATAGAGTGGCCATTGGAAAGATTGATTTTATACGCGACATGGCTCTGATAACCATTTACTATTCGGAAACAGACCCGGCGAGCCGCATCTCTGCTGAATAACCTTTGCTTTTAAAAATAGCACAAAAGGGATTCAAATGCCGTGCTGGCTCTGTGGTCTACAAAACAGATTTAATTTAGTAGGAAACAAACTGAAAAGGAGCATCAATCAGTTTAGCCCATTCTGTGCCCGCTTCAAGCATATCTTCATCATAGGCAGTATATTGCCATTCAACGGTGACAGGAAATTTTTGCTGATGCAGACTTTGCGCCCTTTTCAGGATGTCCATGATGTACTTGGCAGATGTGGAATTGAAATATTCAAAGCAGAATATAAAGCGAATAGCAGGGATTTCCTGACGTTTTTCCTTACGTGCAAGCAAGTCGGATTCAAAATCAAGAAACCAACGGATGACCGGAGTAAAAAACGCAGCGGTATTTTCGGGACGTGATTCACCAGAGAATTTAAATAAGTTAGCTTCAGCATCCAGTGTGATGGCCGGGCTGTCTTCTGTACCTTCGATTACTAGTCTGTTCATACAGTTTTTTTGTTTGCCATATTCACTTTTGCTTTCAAAATCAAAAAAGATGTATTATCCGGAAGCGTCCTTGTTTCGTATTCGAGTTTATTGCCTGATTTGAGTGCAATGTCAATCAGACCAATGCCGGCGCCACCCTTGTTGTTAACTTCACCTTCGGCAATAATTGTATTATACCATTCACGGAGTTCGGAGCGTTCCATGAAATTGATTTTTTCAATCTTTTCAATGAAAGCGGATACTTCATCCGTATTCACCTTGTTGCCAGTGATGATATCAAAATGATCGGTTTTGCGACAAAGCATAAAAATAGAATTGCTTGAGCTGACAGATTGAGAATGCTTGTTTATGTTATCAAGGCATTCCATCATTACATTCACCAGCTTTTTTTTCACTGCGGGATCGGCCCCGGAATCATAGCCTTCAAGCTTGCTGCGCATGTTGCTCAGCAGGCTGGTATTCGTTTGATGGCTGAAGTTGCCAATGAAACAAGCCAGAACATCCCGTTCTGTCATGAACCTGTAAATGTCGTAAGCTGTATTTTCAGTTGGATTTGTCATAGTCTTTCAGATGGCAATAAAGCACATAATTCTTTTACATGCAAGGCAAATTTAGAGATTATTCAGTTTGATTCCTAAAAGGGTTACGTCATCCGTTTGCGCATGGCTACCTTTCCATTGACTGTATTTTTCAGATATATCGATGGACTGTTCCTGCATTGTTTTCGTCTGCAGATTTAGCAGTAAATCTCTCAATGCAGCTGTCGTGTACTTGCGTCGAGGATTACCACCAAACTGATCGCTAAAGCCATCACTGGTCAAATAGACCGCATCGTCTTTCGAATAACTCAGCGTATGTTCTGAAAATGAATAATCAAAAGGTGTATCGCCACCCAATGCTACACGGTCATATGGAAGTTTTTCAAGTTGAAAGGTATTGTTTTTCTTACGGAAGTAATGCAGGGGTCTGTTAGCCCCGGCAAAACATAATTCCTGTTTTTTGGTATCAATCAGGCAAATACCTATTTCCATGCCATCTTTTGAATCAGAATCGGTTTTTTGCATGGCTTTTTTGATGCTCCGGTTCAGTTCGATAAGCACTTTGGCAGGGGAGAATTGTTTCTCTTCCCTGACAATGCGGTTGAGCTGATCGGCTCCTATCATACTCATAAGGGCGCCCGGAACCCCATGACCCGTGCAATCGGCAACAGCAATAACAAAGCGTTTATGGTTGGCTTTTTCTTCACCGTATAGCCAAAAGAAGTCGCCACTGACAATATCCTTGGGAAGATACACGAGAGCATGATCGCCCAAAAATTTCTGCATCTCTTCAGGCGCTGGAAGCATGGCCCGCTGAATGCGTCGTGCGTATTCAATACTGTCAGTTATCGAACGGTTCTTCCGACGTATGACACCTTCGGCTTTTTTCAATTCGGTGATATCGCTGTCGATCACCACCAATTTTCGAAGCTGACCTTCTTTGTTCAGAATGGGTGTGAGCGTGGATTGCAGCCAGATTTCTTTTCCAGCTCTCGTAGTATTGATGGCCTCATAAGACACTGATTTTTTGTCCTGAATACTTTGCGCAATAAGCTGGTCGATTTCAGGGTTGGCACTTGCCCTCAATAAATTGCTTCCTTTCAGCGCTTTGAATTCTCCGATCTCATAGCCCAGCAATTTCGTAAAGCCCTGGTTGGCCCATTCTATTTCACCATCGGCTCCGGCAATGAGAACTCCGTTTATTGTTTCACTGGCTACGATGGATAATTTTTCCAGTTCCAGGT